>DATFBJ010000179.1:0-5080 GCA_035253885.1 Nitrososphaeraceae archaeon | reverse complement strand
AAATAGTATAACAGAACCTTCAATTAAAAGCCTTTTTGAGAACAAGAACTTTGCTTTTGTCGCCACATCAATGAAAGATGGATCTCCTCATGTTACTCCTACGTGGGTAGACATTGAAGATAGTTACATTCTTATTAATACTGCAATGGGAAGGGTAAAACAAAAGAATGTAGCAAGAGACCCCAGAGTCTCGCTATCTGTAGCGGATAACAACAATCCTTATCATATGGTGACTGTCGCTGGTGAAATTGTTGAGCAGATAACAGGAGAGGAAGCTGAAAACCATATAGACAAATTAGCCAAAAAATATTTGAATAAAGATAAATATCCTGGAAGGGCACCTGGGGAAAAGAGAATTTTACTAAAGATAAAGCCTAAAAAAGTAGTTCATATGAAGCAATAAAAATTTCGGATTAGAATATTAATAGTTGGGTTGAATCAGGAGAAAATGTAATCATTTTCTCCTATACCTAGCGTCAATTATTATAAGTAGCTCAAAATAATAAAATTAAATATAAATTCTAAGAGATTTTATATATTTTATAGAGTTATTTTAAAATAAATTGATATAGGCTTTGAATTGTTTTTCAATTTTTATTATATATTCACTATGATTAATAAGCCTATTTTTTTTCAATAAAAGCTGTTACTACTGCAGTCCATGCATTACCAATATTAATTTTATTATAACCTCCACCGCCCAGAGCAACTATTCTTCCATTGCAATGTTTATGAGCAAGACTATGTAATTTACTTGCTGCATAGTTATGACTATTATGTGTCAAGTTTAAATGGGTTAATGGATCCTGTTGTAGCGAATCTGCACCGCATTGTAATATAATTAACTCTGGTTTTGCAATGTTATCGATAAAATCTTCTACTCTTTTAAAAGATGAAATAAAATCTTGATCTGTAGAATTAGGAGATAAGGGAATATTTAATTTTGTATTTATAGCATTGCCAGAACCAGTTTCCCATTCTGATCCTGTCCCAGGATAGAGAAAATTGCCATCTTCATGAATGTCTGCAATGTATAGAAAAGGATCATCTTCAAATTCATAATATACACCATCTCCGTGGTGTGCATCTATATCAATGTAGGCTATTCTCTTAATACCATACTTTCTTCTAGCTTCTAGTATTGCAATTCCTATGTCATTAAAAATACAAAACCCTGCTGCATTAGTTCTTCTTGAATGATGTAGTCCACCAATAGGATTGAATGAATGTTCTATCCCATTTTTTTTTCTAAGTACAATATCAAATGCTTTTAAAGTTGATCCGACAACATATGAGGTTGCTTCAAATGCTCCTTTAAAAGAAGGGGTATCTCCCAGATCTAAATATCCATTACCAGTTTTTCCAGCTTCCTTAACAAAATCCACATAATCTTTATCATGAAAAGATATCATAGATTCTTCCAAAGCCAATTCTGGTTCTTCAATCAAGATTTCTGGCGAGGTATCTAAGCCCATTTGTTGGAATTTGGACCAAAAATCATAGATTCTTTCATTGTTCCAAGGATGTGATCTTCCGAATCCATATTTTGAGAGCTCTGCACCAAATAATATAGCTGTCAAACACATAACAAATAATAAACAACAAACGCAATAAAAGAATCCTCAAATACAGATGGTTATTATTAAATTTTATTATATAATTTTCTCATACACTTACTGATTCCTTTAACCCTAGACCATTAAATTATGATGCAAAAGTTTTTGATATCTATCAGAGATATATAAGCCAACTATAGAAATAGCTATTTTAATTAGTAGTGAGGCAATAGATAACAGATTTACTATTCAATTAAGATATTTAAATTTAATAAAAATAGATTTGGCATATTTTTTGTAATATAATATATTTTCTAATATGTGTAAGATCTTTCTTAAGCACTCTACATGTTATGTTTTTGTTTTTGATGTTCACCTAATTTGTCTAAACTATCAAAAGTCTGTTTGCATATGTCACATATTAGTGGATTCAAATTAGTATCCTCATAGTCTAATCCAGGTTCGCCTTGGTCCATAACTAAATTAATACAATATCATATATTAAGCTATTAAATAATTTTTGAAGTATCATTCAATCTTGATGAATTAAAATTGTTAAAAAAAATTTGTTATTTATATTGCTTATAAAACAAAGTCTAAAATATACTCGCTTTTTCTATTATTATTATATGTCACAAGCAGAATGGTTTACTACTTATTTACAATATGAAACTCTAAAAGATATGTTAAGTGTTATACTTTATACGTCACAATCTTTTATGACTATAACGCCATTACTTTACCATATAACATATCAGAAAAAGGAAATATTATTTATTCATACTGGCATAGTCGGAGGCATTGTTGCTCATTATCATATCATTAAAGAAAAACCAAGAAAGAAATTCATAGAATTAAATAAAATGACAGGAGATTTTAATTTTGTTGACAGTATTGGTAGCAACACTCAATCTATTTATATTCCTATTGTAAAATTGGTAAAATCCACTCTTGTATTTCCAATAGATAATGTAGAAATAATGTAAAGATTATAGCAGCAACACTTTAAAAGGTATATAAAGATTAATCATAATAAATTTTTTGTTGAAACATTCTATAAATTCATAAATTCATTTTGCATTATTCACAGTAAATATTACTACTATTTTAGAACAATAAAAGAGAAAACCATAACTTCCTAATGGAGATATTTATTTTATTTATATATATGTATATGTAGGAAGCTATGGTATATGATATGATCTAAACATATATCAACGGTTGAAATGTAATATAATATACCATATCAAAATATTTAAGATTATTTATATCAGCCTTCTGTAGGTAAGAGGCTTATTTAGGCCAGTCTCGTATTTGGCCTTTCCTCTTTACTATAATAGTGACTCGGTGAACGGGACCGAAACCCGATTCACCATTTGCTACAGAAGGCAATAATATTTGTGTGTCTTTCTATAAAAGAATTTTAAAAGCCATAGCCTATCTATCTATCTATTATTGGAGCAAGCAGGAGCAAAATAGCATAGACAGATAGAAAGACAGATTATGGCTATAGGTGCTTGGAGAATTTATTCTGGTTATAATATATGTCCAACAAATTATTTAGCAATTTAAAATATAAAATAAATTAAAGACCATAGCCCTCAATCATTAATAGGAGCATTGGAAAGAATGACAACGAGGACTATGGGAACCTGTTAGATTGATTGTATTATAAAGTATAACGTTATTAAAATATATAAAAATTTAAAATATTTAGAAAGCCATAGCCTTCCTTCTATATTAATGTGCCAATCAAATAGCAAGCAGAAATGTCATTGTAGGAGGCTATGATTTTATGTTTGCATTTAGAGTGGTTGTAGGTTGAAATAGTAGCAGGAAGATATGTTATACATATTATATAATACTTTGAGGTAAATTAATAATAATAGTTATAAAGCCATAGCCTAATAATGAGTACAATTACCTAGAAGGTTATGAGGCTATGGCTACTGCCGCTACTGTAGTAAGTTTATGCTTAGGTTCTGGTTATAACACACATATTCAATAAATTATTTAGTAATTTGAGATAATTATTGGTAAAAGAAGAAAGCCATAGCCTACTAGATTATAGGAGCAAAATTAGAAGGCTATGGTTTGGTTTGTGATTTTTTTCTTTTTTCTTGTTCTCATATATAATCAACATTTTATTTAGCAATTATAGATATAGATAGATAATTCTCATTTTACTAATAATATAGCCATAGCCCCCTATAATGAATACCACTTCTAAATAATATAGAAGGCTATGGTCTCATGGATTACTTGTCATCTATATTTGGTTGTTAGTTGTTAGAATGACATTACTATTATGATATTTAAAAAATTGTGGAAAATTTACTTGATTAATTAGTGAAAGATAAAAGAAAAAGAAGAGAAGAAAGCCATAGCCTTCCTCTTCTTCTCTATGTAATCCAATAACCATAGAAAGGGAAGGCCATGACTATGTTTGCATCGGGATTTATATCGTGTGGATAGTGTAATTTTCTTTTAATTATTAGAATATTTAAAAATCAGTGAACAAAATTAACTTGACCATTATTATCTAATTATTATTATTATTATTAATAGTCATAGCCTGAACAAGGTAGTGAACGGCTATGATCGGAAGATTTTATTAATGTTCAGACTATGACTCTTGACTTGTCCTCTCTTGTTAATTTGCCTAGATTCTATGACTAAAGGTAAAAACTTTGATAAGTATTGATTTATTTATTAATTTCTCAATCTCTTTATTTATTTTGAATATTTGTTTGTATGTATATATTAATTTCTTTTACAATAAATAATTTTGTGTATAAATAAATAATGATATTATATCGCTAGAAGAATGATTAACTCTATTAATTAATTAATTAAAAAAATAATTGTTTTTTTTTCTTGATTTAATTTTTTTCAGTCAGTTTCATTTATTAAATTAAAAAATAGAATTGTTAATTAATCAACAGCGGCTATTATGTAATTTTTAACAGTACATGTTCTTTCTTCTCCTGCTGCTAATGCTATGGTACTGCAATCGTTGCCTTGTTCATCTTCATATTCAAAGCAGATAGAATAGTCTATTTCTACAGTCGAATTAAACAGTCCTCCTATATCAGGGAATCCAGCACCTATACAAACCTCTTCTGGAACTATACTTTCTCCTAGTTGGTCAATACCTGATAAGTGTTTTATCTCATTTACTGTATATGTATTAAGTTCTAAATTCTCAATAGTTGTTCCTTGTTCTGAGCCTTGAAATTGTTGAATTTGAGTATTTTGGTCGTCCAATACCTCGATATCAAAAATACTCTCTGGTAATGATAGACAGAATTCTGTGCCACTAATGAGAGGATCATTATTGCAATCAAGCCATGCTGGAGAATTATTTTGTAACTCCAGACAATTCATAAAAACTAGATCTAAAAAATTACCACAACCAAAGACTTGCTTCTTTACTGTCAATGTTGCTGTTGTTGGTTCTGGTTCTAGTGGTATTGTTTGATTGCCTTCACTAATTGCTATGTTAGTATTGGTATTATTGTTGT
>DATFBJ010000178.1:0-3380 GCA_035253885.1 Nitrososphaeraceae archaeon | reverse complement strand
AAATTGTTCATAGAAATATTCTAAATATATTGACTACAATTAATATTACTATTTTAATAATACCTTTATCTCATAAAAAGAATTGGACTGTGTTAATTTAACTAAATAGTTTTAGCTGTGAATGTCTTATTCTAATAATGTATATGTTATTGAAATTTATCAGAAATAGAACATCCACAGTTATAGTAATGTACTCTTTGTATTTGTATTTTCTTGGTTTGAGTCTACGTAATACTTCCAAGGCATCAGTAATATTTAGAGATGAAAAAAAAAGTCATATTGCTATATGGAATTGGATTCAGACGTTTGGTTCTTTGCAGTTAATAAAAGAAAAAGAGTAGCAGCCTTCATTATAGATGAAACTGTTATACAGATTGGTAGCCAACACTTTTGTTGGTTATGGTTTTGTATTGAACCAGTACATAGTTCTGTGCTTGGAATCTACATTTCAGAGGAGAGAAACATGCTTGTTGCTGAAAAATTCATTAGATCTCTTGTATCAAAATATGGTAGACATACTGTATACACAGATGGAGGTACATGGTATAATGAAGCATACAGCATAATTGGATTAAAACATTATCTACATTCACCATTACAGAAAAGTCTAATAGAACGGTTTAACCATTATTTGAAAGACAGAATTGAATGTTTTGATGATTACTATCCTTGTGTACAAAAAGGGTGAGTGCAATCTATTTCACGTACATAACTGGTGGATACAATTCTTCTTTGTATCTATGTATAATGATACAATAGCAAATAATAATAATAATACTAATTCCGAGTTAGGGGAGATGAGAATATTATCTTAAATTAAGAGCCATAAAAAGTATCATAAAATCACATCAAAAGGTAAAAAATTATTTAAAATGATGATGTTTATTAGTTATTTATTAATTAATCAATTAAAGATTATTTTTCCTAGCTATCATCTTTTATAGATGATGATGATTTTTTACTTCTAGTTTTGTAACGTGTCTTTTTCTTCTTGGGCTTGACTATTTTTCTATCTTTAAGTTTTTTTATTGCTAGCTTTAAATTTCCATATTTTTGTAGATCATCAATTAAAGTTTGTTTGTATCTATGTTTATCCTTGTACAGATTATGACTGATGCCAGCCATTGATACAATTTTATCTATTGCTAAAATATCATTTTCATAAATTCCTGCATTTGATAATCTTTCTATGCTTTCTATCACTTTTGGATAGGCATTATATCTTTCTTTTTCTTTTATTAACTGCATTTCTAAATTTTTAATTTCATTTTGTAATCTATCTTTTTCCTTTCTTGATCCAAGTATTTCATCATAATTTTTTAAATCTTCAAAAAATTCTTTTTTTATTTGTTCAAAAGTTTTATTATTAGTGTTATTAATATTTTCTCTACCAATTTCCATCAAGGTATCATATAAAATCCGTAATTCATTGATGCCAAAACCCATTCTCTCCAGTTCTCCTATAACATCTAATTTTATCCTATATGAATCAAGTACTCCTTTACGATAGTTTATTTCTTGATTGAGTTGGTTTAATTCATCTTTCTTTGCTTCAACCTCCTTTTTATAAAGTTGTATATATGATAGTAAATTCTCATAATCTCCTATTAATTCTAAGACTTTGGTAACATTATAATTTTCTTTTGCTATTCCAACTACGCAATCTACAAATTGATCTAAATTCTCCATACTTATTCCATATTGGCCCAATTTGTATTTAATTATAGAAAATAAGCTATAATTTCTAGACAATTTTTTTGTAATTCCTGATAATCTTTGTATTTCTTGTCTTTTTTCCTTTTCTACATTTTCTAATTCATTTATTTTTTGATTTAAATTTTGGATAGAAGCTTCTAATCTTTCTTTTTCCTCCTTTTTTTCTTTTAGAAACTGAGGTATTTGAGAGATAGAAATTTCTTTAGAAAAATTTATTATATCATAAATATATAGAAAGACTTTTTGCACTGGTAAATTAGCCTCTTGACATTTCAGATAGATCTCCTTTAAAAAATAAGTAACTCTGTCTGCTGCTTCATCTTCTTCTTTTAATCCATATTTTTTAAAAATTGTTACTATCCTAAATCCTTTAGCACAATCATTTACAGTTAATCCATTTTTCTTTAATTGTATAGCTAATTCTCTCAATACCTCAGCTTTTTCAATACCAAGTTTATTGCTCCATTCATGAACATAATTATAAACAGTCCCACTTCCAATATTGTGTTTTCTAGCAATATCTTCTCTAGTTTCTCCATAGAGCCAGTCTTCAATAACAGATAACTTATCATCTGGAGGTATATATCTGGGCATAACATTAATTCAAATTAATACATTTAAAGATGAGTCAAATAAGTCAGAATAATTGTCAAATAAGTCAGAATAATTGTCAAAATAGTCAAAAAAGTCAGATATAGACTATATCTATATAGCATATAGCCCTCGTTATTATCTTTATGATGATCATGAAATTTAAGATTATAATTTTTAACAAGTCATAATAATTGATTCAAATGTAACTGATCAAGCAAAGGTGTAATCTCTCTTATGATCATTTTTTCGTCTAATATTATTTCTTTATTTATTTCAAATAATATTGCCAAAAGATTTCTATCTTCTCTAGATGTACAAATTAGACTCTTAGACAAATTAAATTTATTTTTATTGTCTTCAATCCATTTTTTCCATGTGATAGCTCTATGAATACTGTTTTGTAAATTGGAAATTACTTCATCTATAGTCAAATAATCAATATCCAAAAGATTTAATTTTACAAATGGAATCATTAAATGGCCACCAGATAATTTTTCCTTCTTCTCATTCATTTTCACCATTATTTCTTCCTCTTCAATTTCGTTTTTACCTATTATGTTATATAATGGGTAAAAATAACCTGCTAGATTATCATCCCAATCATAAATTTTATAAACAGTATCATCATATTCACATTTCCAATTTCTTTTTCCTTTTTTTTTAAACAATTGAGTATTGGTATTTGAATTATAATAAAAAAATTTATCTACTATGATTATAAATTTTTTCTTTCAAAGCTCATTATGAGAATTGTTTTTTTAATATTGATTACAAGATTTGTTATTTGCTCTCATGATAAATTATATAATACAAATACTGATAGGATAAAGATTTACAAAAGAGAATCTTAAATTTGGGTGAATTATATAAATAGACGATGTTTATTTATTTAACTATGAATAATGATTATTACCATTTTTCAATAATTTCTTCAATATTGGGTATGTTGGTTTTATCATTTTTTTCTTTAATTGATATCTATCCACAAAATTCTGAAATAAGTGTAATAGTTAAATTAATTAATGGTGACAACTTTATCGGACAAACTTGGGATATTAATGCACAATTAA
>DATFBJ010000177.1:0-6380 GCA_035253885.1 Nitrososphaeraceae archaeon | reverse complement strand
ATATCCATCTACTATAATCGTGGGATGAACATCCTGTGCTATAAGATCCTCTGCTTTTTCAATCAATGAACCAGCTAATATTACCACAGAACTAGTTCCATCACCAACTTCATTATCTGTTGCCTTGCTAATTTCTACCATCATTTTTGCTGCAGGATGTTGTACATCTATTTCCTTAAGAATAGTAGCCCCATCATTTGTGATGGTAACATCTCCTAATGTGTCTACTAACATTTTGTCCATACCTCTTGGACCTAAACTAGATTTTACAACTTCAGCAACCAATTTTGCAGCAGTAAGATTATTTTTTTGTGCCTCTTTTCCTTTACTTTCACGTGTTCCTTCTTTTAAAATTACAACTGGCACACCGCCAGCAGTTGTTTGAATTTGGCCCATACTCATATTCATTCACCTAATATAATAATCAAATTGCAAATAATCCTATTTTTATAGTTTTACATGATTAATAATTTTAAATCAATTATTTACAAATAATTTCTTCTTTTTTTCTTCAAATTTAGATTTGAATTTTGGTATATTAATAATAAAACGTTCATGTCTTCCCTCTCCAATTTTTTCTATTTCATCGAATGCCTCTACATTAAACATTACTTTTCTATTGTCAACAGATTCTACTATTGCTTTCAATCGGATCTTTGAACCTACGGGAGTTGCAGCAATATGCCTGATTTCCACACGAGTACCAACTGAGTCCCATTCATTATCTTTTAAAAAAAAGTCTTTTAAAAGTAATCTACATGTTTCTTCCATTTCAGAAATCATAGAAGGAGTAGAAAGAACATTTTCTCCTTCCCATAAAAAACTGGTAGTTTGGTTAGAATTAGTTATTATAACTCTCTCTTTTGTAGTATCAATTTTCACATCAAATTCCAATTAAAATCAACTTATAAAAACACCCTCAATTTATTAAACTAATTGAAGAATAAAAGATAATTAGAATCGAAATAGAAAATTATGAAATAATACTTCTAAAATAAGAATAAAATAAGAAAAATGAAAAAGAATAGATAGATAGATTCTTTATTTAGAAAATCCATAATCGGCCCATTTTTTGTCAACAAGAGTCTTAGTGTCATTGTCAACTTCTGCTAGTTTTTGAATTTCTCGCATAAATCCTTCCTCTTTAGTTTTAGTAGTTGCATCTATTCCCATTTTTGAACCAAGATTTAAAATTGGAGATGCAGGATCCAGGGTATCAGTTGGAGTATTATCAATTATAATTATGTCTCTTTTAGGATCAGCCTTTGTAGTAATTGCCCAAATGACTTCATTTAGATCATGTACATTAATATTGTAATCAACTACAACAAAAATTTTTGTAAGTGATAATTGTCCCATTCCCCATAATCCCATCATTACTTTTTTTGCCTGTCCAGGATATCTTTTTTTGATAGATATTATAGCCATGCCTTGAAACCAACCTGAAGCAGGCATAGAAAAATCAATTACCTCAGGTTGAAACATTTGAATAAGAGGAAGAAACGATTGTTCAATAACTTTACCTATATAAGCATCTTCCAAAACTGGTTTTCCAACAACTGTGGTCAAATAAATTGGATCTTTTCTTCTCATCATACCTGTTAAAGTGAATGTAGGATAAGGTTCAGGGGGTGTGTAAAAGCCAGTATGATCTCCAAATGGTCCTTCTATTCTAATTTCATTAGGATCAACATATCCTTCTAAGACAATCTCAGAATTTGCAGGTACTTCTAAATTAACTGTTTTGCATTTTACTAATTTTAGTCCCTTTTTTCTAACTATCCCAGAAAAGAAAAATTTATCCATTCCTTCAGGAACCGGAGCTATGCCACTAAAAATAGTTGATGGGTCAGTTCCAATTACTATTGCTGTTTCAATAGTTTTGTGCTGTTCCTTCAGTATTTCATAGTGTTGAGCTCCTCTTTTATGTGTCTGCCAATGCATTATTGCCTTTTTTTCATTGACTATCTGAATTCTGTAAACACCAATATTTCTAATTCCAGTTTCTGGATGTTTGGTAATAGTCAATCCAAAGGTAATAAATTTCGCAGCATCATTGGGAAATGATTTTAAAATTGGTAATGAATTAAGATTAGCCTTTTCAGTTTCAATCATTTCAGTTACTGGGCCAGATTCGACATACTTTGGAGCATAAGCACCGATTTCAGATAATTTAGGAAGAACTTTTAATCTATCAAAAAGATTAGAAGGTATTTTTAATTTTGTTAAGTCTGTAATTCTTTTACCGATTTCTTTAAAATCTGATAGATTAAGAGCAGTTTTTAATAAATCTATAGTACCAAATGCATTACCTAAAATTGGAATATCATATCCTTTTACATTTTCAAAAAGTATTGCAGGAGAATTTCCTGAATACATCATACGTCTCATAATCTCCGCTATCTCAAGATTAGTATCTACCTCAGCTTTTACATGATGTAATTTGCCTATAGATTCAAGAGTATCAATATACTCAGATAAACTATCAAATGTCATAAATTATCAACAACAAATAAGCTAGTTAATAGAGTTATAAAAACAGCTCTTTATTCAAAATAAATCAAAAATAAATCAACAAAATTTTTTCAACTCACATATAGATTGTCTATAACTATAACAATTTTCCCACAATATATAAAGATAAGAAAAAGGTAATTAAGAAATTTGAAAACAAGGTATTAATCAATAATTTTTTATCATTCCCCAAATTATTACTACAAAGATGAAGCCAAAAATTCCAAGAAGAACAGGAAAATCAATGGAATTTAAAGTATCGATTAATGAATCAATTTCGACTGAGTTCATATTAGATTTCAATATTTAATTTATTATTACCTTATACTTTTATTATTGTTAATCATTTACAAAAAAAATATTCACTCCTTCTTTTATCTATAGCATCATTAATATCTGAAATATCATTAAGAATAAAATTCAATAATAACATCTTTTTAAAATATCAATAAAAGCAATCTCTTATTTGTTTTAAAATTCTTGCTGTAGCTCCCCAAATTATTTCATTATTATATCTAAATAAATATGAATTAGTAAAATTTCGATAATTAAAATTACTATCGAGGGTCTCAAATAAATCAAATACTGGAATGTCTAATATATTTGAGACTTCATCTATAAATAAATTAGTTTGTCTTATCCTATTCTGAAAAGTAATAAAAGGTATTATTGCATAGTGAGAAGTTAATGTTCTAACAGTTTGGAAACATCCTATAATTTCATTCGAAGAAATTTCTAGGCCTATCTCTTCTTTTGTTTCTCTAATTGCAGTATTTATTAATGAAGAATCTGTTTCTTTAAATGTTCCTCCTGGAAAAGAAATTTCATTTTTATGATACTTCAATAGAGAGCTTCTTTTTGTTAAAATAATTTGTGGTTTAAGATTTGTAAAGTGAATTATTATAAGAACAGATGAAGGAATATATCCAGTAGATTTTAATAATTGAATATTAATATTGATAGGAGATGAAAGTCTAGGAATAATCTTTTTTATGAATTGGCTTTTATTGATATTCAATAATATAAGATAGATATAATATATTTTAAAATTATATATTTATTAAACAATTCAATAACAGTTAAATAATAAATAAAAGATAAAAATAAGATAGCTATTTGACAATATTGTGAATAAACAGTTATATTTTATACTCCAAGAGATGAAAATTAAATGATACTAGTTGATAATTAATTATGAATTAAACCCACCAAAAATATTACCGAAAGATTACTTTAGTTATTCAAATCTTTTAGATGATATAGACAATGTTGAAAAAAAAGTTAAGATACTTTGTGAATATAGCCATTCTATTCATTTCACTGATTCAGTACTAGGAATTCCAAGAATCTCGAGTATTACTATGGCTAACATAATAAAAAAATATAATGATAGCATAAAGATTTCATGTAGTATAAGAACAAGAGATAGAAATTTGACATCGCTGTATCAAATTATTTGTGATTCCATATTATACAATATTGAGAGTTTACTTATTTTACTTGGAGATCAACCTAGAAACGATTTAGGAACTCATAATCTATTAAAACCAAGTAAAGTAGTTAATCTGTTTAATTCACAAGAATTTAAAAAATCTATAAAACTAAATCTATCAATTCCAAATAAAATAAGAAATATCAATAATACTATCCAAAGAAAGATTGATGCAAAACCTTATGCCTTTGTAACTCAATCAATTGAATCATTAAAAGATCTAGAGAATATAATAGATCTAATTAGGCCTTTTGATATTAAAGTAATTGCATGTATAATGCTTCCTTCACAAAAAAATAAAAGATCAGCAGAATTAATAGGCCTAAATTGGAAAGAATATGAAAAGGAACCTATAGAATTTATTAGAAATTGTGGCAGGATTGCAGATGAGGTTTTACTAACTTCGCCAAATCATTTTATATTGGCTACAGAAATATTAAAAGAGTTAAGATAAATCACTCTTTTCTTTTCGTGAATGAACAATCTCTGATTTTAATTCATAAAGGACCTGTCTTTGAAAATCTTTAAGGCTATCGTCTTCTGTTAGCCTAGGTCTTCTATATTCGATTTTTACATCTTTTTTTATTTTTCCTGGTCTATTAGTAAATACTATGACTCTATCACCTAGACAAACAGATTCCATAATATTATGTGTAACAAAAATAATTGTTTTTTTTGTTTTAGCCCAAATTAATTGTAATTCAACTAATAATAAATCACGAGTTTGAGAATCCAATGCAGCAAATGGTTCATCCATCAGTAATACTTCAGGGTCCAAAACCAAAGCTCGTGCTATTGAAACTCTTTGTTTCATACCTCCAGAAAGTTGATATACGTATGCTTCTGCAAATTTTTTTAATTGCATCATATCTAGATATTGCATTGCTATTTCTCTCCTCTTTACTTTTTCAACTTTAGCTATTTTTAATCCGAATTCTACATTATCTATAACTTTCATCCAAGGAAACAAAGCATTCTCTTGAAAAACCATTATTCTATCTGGTCCAGTTCCAGTAATTTGTCTACCATTTAATATTACCTGTCCTTGTGTTGGATTATCCAATCCTGCCAATATATTGAGAAGAGTAGATTTTCCACAACCAGATGGGCCTACAAGACAAACAAATTCACCATCATTTACGGATAGATTAATATTTTCAATGGCATTAATTAGCGTTGTTTGTTTTCCATCGTTTCTGTAGAATGATTTAGTAACGTTTTTTATTTCTAATTTAACCAATGAAATATACCACCACCATTAAAGATACTTTCTTTAAATTTCTATATGTAAAACCACAATATCTAAAGATATAGAGAAATAATAAGATAAAATTTTTAAATAATAGGTAATTATACTCTAAGCTCTTTTGAAATAATTTACTATTATTATCAATATAAAAGAAATTATAATTATCAGAAAAATATACGGTTTTCATTGCCATATGATAATTGAAATTACTTCTCTCCAATTTTTTGAAATAATGTATATAAAAAGCAATATAAATAATAGCATTAGAGTTTAATTATTTCAAGAATTGAACAATCTAATTCTTTAGTATTGATAAAATATTAGACATTGAAGCATTGGTTTTCAAGCCTGTAGAACGAAAAATTGTTCTTGACGCAAGATAACCTGAACTAATTATTTTATCAATAATCTCATTTAATTTTTTAGGACTAGTTTTAAGCATAGATCCTATTTCATCTACTGAAAAGTAATATGGAATATTATCTAGTTCCTCTAAACTAATATTGAATATTTGTTTAATTTGTTTATTCTTTTTATTATTCTTTAAATCATCTAAAAGATATTTTTTTAACAAATTGGATATAATGTTTTTATCAAATAACTTTCCTATCCATAGCTGACCAGCAATATTAAATTTACTACTACACTTTGGACATAAATCATGTGAATAAATATAAATAAGATTTCTGTCACCACATTTAAAACAGTGTCGTATATATCCTAGATTATCAAAAACATTATTAGCTTCTGAATTACTTAATGATATTTTAAGAAATACACGAAAATAATGCCTATTTGCATTAACAAAAATAGGAGATAAAGATATTCCTAATCTTGCACCAATTAATGCTATTGAAGATATTAATAAGCGTATAGCAACTTCATTTGAATAAGTATTGTTGATAGATAGTCCAAAATATTTTCTAAGACATACAGTTTGATAGATCCCACTTAAAACAGCAGTATCAGTTGCTGTAACGGAAATCAATCCTTCATCTTCAACAGAGCGTAGAACACAGTCAATAAAAGGTGAAGGACTTCCAAATGGATCCAAATCAATTATAGTAAATCTTTTGTTTCTTTCTGTTGATCTACAAATGAGAAATTTACATACCTCATTTATCG
>DATFBJ010000176.1:0-7713 GCA_035253885.1 Nitrososphaeraceae archaeon | reverse complement strand
ATAAAAAGACTTGCTATTCTAACCGAAGATCATCCATTAGATTATTTACTTTTTGAGGGTATAATTCCTAAGGGAAGTTACGGTGCAGGTACTGTAATTGTTTGGGATACAGGTACATACACATCTGAGATGGAATTATCTGAGCAATTTAATAAAGGTAAGATCACTTTTACTTTATTTGGTCAGAAACTAAGAGGAAAATTTACCTTAGTTAGAACTTATTTAGATAGAGGAAAAGAAGGAAACCAATGGCTATTGATGAAATTAGGTGATGAATTTGAATCTAAAGAAGATTTAACAATTACAAAACCAAGATCTGTTTTGACTAACAGAATAAATGAGGATTTAGAAAGAAAACAAAAGGAAGAAAGAGAAGATGAATCTTATAACAAAAAAGACAAAATAAGAAGTTATTTTACTAAGACCATAAGTGATAGTCATCTAAATGATATTATTATTACTAACCAACAACAACAAAAAAAATTAGAAGAATTTCCAACTAAAATTAAACCAATGCTATCAACGTTAGTGGATAAGCCATTTAACAGCAAAAACTGGGTCTTTGAAGTCAAATGGGATGGAGTCCGTTCTATACTATTCTATAACAAGACAAAAGGAATACTAGAATTGCAATCTAGAAATGGCAGATCACTCACTCATAGATATCCAGAATTAGTAGATGCATTAACGTCAATATCGCCATTATCATCTCAGTTACCTATAAACTGTAAAGAATCAGTAATTTTAGATGGTGAAATTATCGTATTAGACAATAAAACAGGATTACCAAGTTTTCAAAATCATCAAAGAAGAATGAATGTTGATTATGGCAGAGAAATTGGAATTCTATCCAGGCAAATACCCGCAACCTATTACTTTTTTGATATTCTTTATCTTGATGAAAAGAATCTACAAGATTTACCATTTTTAGAAAGACGATTAATTCTTTCTGAAATTATAAAAGAAAATGCCAAAATAAAGATATCTGATTTTATCGAAGAAGTAGGTAAGGAAGTTTTCGATAAAACTAAGAATATGGGATTAGAAGGAATAATAGCCAAAAATAAATCAGGTAAATATGTACAAGGAAGACGATCTAAAGATTGGTTAAAAATAAAACATATTAAAACTCAAGACTGTGTTGTTATAGGTTATACTAGAGGAGAAGGAAATAGAGAAAATTACTTCGGTTCACTTCTTCTTGCAGTTAATAATATAGATGACAAATTACATTTTGTTGGTCACACTGGAAGTGGATTTGATTTTCATCAACTTAGACAGATTTATGATAAACTTCAAAAAATAAGAATTGAAAAATGTCCAATTGACTTTGTACCATATACTAACCAAGATCCAGTTTGGGTTAAACCAGAACTTATAGTAGAAGTAAAATTTAGTAATTGGACTGATGAAAAAATTATGAGGACTCCTATATTTCTCAGATTCAGAGAAGAAAAGGTGCCAAATGATTGTCTTTTGGAAATAGAAAAATATACTAAAAATATAATAAAATCAGTAGAAGCATCTAAAGGAGATAAGAATGATAATTACTATGATATAGAATATAATAATAATAATAATTTCATCTTCTCTAATCTTGATAAGGTATTTTGGGATAAAACACCAAATCATCCTCAACTTACAAAAAAAGACTTAATTGAATATTATGATAAAATTAGTAAA
The DNA here is from genome assembly GCA_035253885.1 of Nitrososphaeraceae archaeon. GTDB lineage: Archaea > Thermoproteota > Nitrososphaeria > Nitrososphaerales > Nitrososphaeraceae > TH1177. The sequence goes on along the minus strand of DATFBJ010000176.1, from coordinate 6,030 downwards.
CATATTTTACCATTTCTTAAAGATAGACCATTATCATTAAATAGATATCCTGATGGAATTAAAGGAAAATCATTTTATCATAAAAATTGGAATCAAAATTATAAACCACTATATGTAGAAACAGTAAAAGTTTACTCAGAATCAATAGAAGAAAAGATTATCAACTATATTTTATGTAATAATAAAGAAACTCTTTTATGGCTTGCAAATTTGGGTTGCATAGAGATGCATCCATGGTTTAGCAGAATTAAGGATTTTGACGGTTATAAACAAAGAGATAATATACTAGATAAAGAAAAATGTAGTTTAAATTTTCCTGATTTTATAATTTTTGATTTAGATCCCTTTATAAATTTAGGAAAAGAAAAAAAAGGTCAACAAGAACTAGAATATAATTTCAAAGCATTCCAAGCAACTATTGATGTAGCTCTTAATCTAAAAGAATTATTTGATGAGCTGAATATAGAATCATATGTAAAAACATCAGGAAAAACAGGTTTACATATTTTTGTTCCTATTGTAAATTTATATACTTATAAACAAACTAGATCCTTTGCAGAAGTTATAGGTAAAATTCTAATAAGTAGATATCCAGGAAAAATTACTATGGAGTGGGATATTATCAAAAGGACAGGCAAAGTATTCTTTGATCATAATCAAAATGCGAGAGGAAAGACAATAGCATCAATTTTTTCACCAAGACCTACTGATTCAGCTACTGTCTCAGTCCCTATTAAATGGGAAGATTTACCTAATGTGGTTCCAACAGATTTCACAATTCTCAATGTTCCTGATATAATAAACAGAAAAATACCAAATCCATGGATAAATATAATAAAAAAGAAACAAGACTTAAATAAAATTCTGAAAAATGTTAAAGAAGTTTTTTGATATAAATTAAGAAATCATTTCAAAATTGTAATATTTCAAATAGCATATTTAGAATAAAATATATTTTTGCTATATCAAAAATTTTTTACTAAACATATTGATCAATAAGGTAAAATTTTTATGTATCAAATAAGACCTAGTATAGTATTCAATTAATAAAGAAGATGATAAAAATTAGAAGAAATAGTTTATACTAGATTCAAAATTTAAGTTATCTATTTTGGTTTAAAAGCTTTCTGAGACAAAGAGATAACCCTCAAAAATCCTAAATTATGTCTTTGATTACTACCAATTACATTGAATCTATATTGTTTCTTATATAGATTACTGTAAAATTCAGAATAATTTTTAGCAACATCATATGTTCTAAATTGTGTTCTTATTCCTTCTAGAATAATATTATTTCCATAAACATCAGTAACTTCTATTACATAAAACTTTGGCAATTTCTTTAGATGTTTTATTGTAATATATGCAAGTATAAGAAGAAAAATAATTACACTAATAAAAAATATCATATTCCCGAATACCTTACTAAAGGCCAAAATATTATCTATTATATTGTGTTCTAACCATGAGTAGAGTAGATTAAAAACTTTGGCAATTGTGAATATATCTAAAAACATATACTCAGGCACCACCATATTTTCTAATATTATTCATATTCATAATATATCTACAAACTTGCATAAAAGTCGTTTGCATATTCATTTATATTATGAGATAAATTTTTCTATGATTAAATCTATATCATGAATTAACTTCTTACTTTTAAATAATTAGGTCTTCTATTATTTATAATAAATTTATCAGTTCATTGCATAATATATAATAAAAAATTAGTTAATATACATCTAATTATTATCTACCTAGCAAGATAATTAGTAGATTGAGTTCTCGGTACATCAGTTAATATCTATATTTATTGCAAATATTACATCTTAAACTTTTTAATGTACTAATTTGTTATCAATTTTTTTACTTCATCTTTTAAATTGTCAAGATATACAGGCTTTTCTAATATTTTGTCAATTTTCATAATATACGATATTTCATATGGAATATCTGTTTTGGTATATGCACTAATAATCATTGTTTTTATTTTGCAATCAGTATCCTTTTCTCTTATCTTTTTTATAAAATCTAATCCTGACATTTGTGGCATTTTATAATCTGTAATAACCATAGAACAATTGTTAATATTTTTATAAAAATATTCTAATGCGTTAAGAGGATTATCAAAAGAAATTGTATTATATCCACTTGATTTTAAGTAATCATCAAAGAGATCAAGAACATCTTTTTCATCATCGACCAATAATATGTAATAATTATTATTGTTTAATATTTACAGAACCCCCTTACCATTTATATGTTATTATATGGTTTATTTAATAGTTCTATTTGTCTTATTTTTTATAATATTAGTAAATATTGTTTAGTTAGATATTATATGAATATAAACATTCTGAAAAGTATGATATATCTAGATTATTTGATCTTTTTCTGAATATCATAGAAGTAATTTTAACTTTCTTCACTTTACTAAAATTCTACATTGAAATTATTAAGGGAATACATTAAATCTATCAAGCTCAACTTTAATTGCAATTTGCTATAAATTCAAGTAGTAATAATTTACTCTATGAATATTATTATTCAAAAAATGATAAAAGTATTTTATAAGGTTTAAATTATTTGTTATTCATTAATTATTAATGATCTGGACAATAATATCCATAGTTGTAGGAATAATAATTTTAGTTCTGTTATTAAGATTTTTATTTGGAATAATATAGAAAGAGGATATGCATGATGAATTTAACATCAAAATTTATTGAGGCTGCGCTTGCTCTTTCATTCTCCAAGGTAGAGGAAATCAAGAATAACAGAATTAGAGAATTACTTGAAATAAAGTCAAAAATTAAAAAGGATCCTATAATAGTAGAAAAGTGGTTTGATAATGAAATTAATAAAATAATAAATGTAACTGAAAATAAATACTCTATCGATATTAAATCTCTAATAAATAATATAAAATAAATTATTTAAATAATTTCCATTATACAGAATATAATTTTATTCATTATTTGATTGCAAATATAAAATAACAACTATCTTTTCAAAACTAGAAGATGACTATTTTGGCAATTCTCTAAATGCAATTTTCTATTTCATAGGAAAATATTTTGTAGAAACAGATTATTATTTTGATCAAATTCTATATATCAATATTGACCCTTTAAAATAGTAAAAAAATTTGTTTTTTTCCTCCATGTTTTCGGTAGTTTCGTTAAACGAGATAATATAAAAATTTCATGAGTTACTCTCCTTTCATCCATAAAGAGATAAAATCTAATTTAATATCTTAGTTTTATTATTGAACCATTAGTATTATATAAAAAATTAACCCTGTAAATCTAATAGATGTCAAATATAGAGATAAGGCTAAAGAAAAAAAAGAATACTATGTTCATAACAAATAATAGTAATGTATCCAATACTTACATACAGATTTTGTCAGGACTTTGACAAGAACTTTAGAATAAAGTTAGTAAAACATTTACAATAAATAATAATATTAAAGACATTAGACTTCTCTCCTCTGTGATTGAATTTTTTTGATAAATAATGAAAAAAATTTCATTTTGATAATTTGGTTAACTTGAATTTATTTGAACTTTATTTTATGGCAATCTAAATAATCTTAATATGAGCCTTTTATTTTATTTACTTAGTGAGTAATAGCGAAAAGGGATTACCAGAAAAATCAGGTAATAAATTTAAAAAAATCCAAGATTATGGATTTCCATTAGGAATTATGGCTATATCTCTTGTTATTGTTTACATATTATGGGCAGCTTTCGGATACATTGGCCCTAGCTTTTCTAATGATGTTTTAACAAATCAACAAGAAACGCTTCGTGAAAAATATAAACTACCCCCTTTAGAAGAAGAGACTGGCGAAGCTAGTGAAATTCCTCCATCGCTTCGTGAGGTAATGGAATCAAATAAAATGAAAACTTCCAATGGCCAAGAAGAAATGACAACACAATCAACAACCACAAGTACTACTATTGCTGCATCTGAATCACCAGGTAATACTACTACGTCTGGATCAATTCAACAACAGCAACAACCACAAACAACAGGAACAGCTGAGGTTACATTGACAATTCTTGAAGGGTCTTCAGTACAAGGTAATCCATATTATGAACCTGATGAACTTACAGTCAAAAAAGGTGATACAATATCAGTTAAGAATGCTGATACAATGCCTCATACCGTTACAAATGGTGATAGTGCAACAGATCCAAATTCTGCTAAGATCTTTGATACTAGCATAATTATGGGAGGAGAATCAGCAGAGCTAGAGACATCAAATGTTGATGCAGGAACATATTCATACTATTGTATGGTACATCCATACATGACAGGAAGTTTAACAATAACATAATTTCAAATATTAATATTAACTTAATTTATTTTTGAGGTAAATTTACAAAATTTTTAACTTAATAAGATTAGATTTATCCCTTTGATATTGTAATTAGGTATTTTCAGTTAATTGACAGAATATAATTAACTATTATAATTATATAAAGTAGTGATTATATATTTGCTAAATTTATTTAGAAATCTTTACTGATAATAAAAATTCCTTTTATATATTTGATCTTGTAATGTTTCAATAAATTTTGAATATAGTTAATTAAATAAGTATTAATGATTAAGCTTTAACTCTATAACACCTGGTATGTCTAAGATGTCTATTTCCTCTGCCATTTCTTTAGCTTCTTGAGTTTCGTCATTCTTATCATCCATGCAAATGTCATAAAATTTACACCAAGGACATTTTCGATTTCTTATTTTTTCTGAAAGTCGAGGTAATATGGAAACATCTCCATTCTCTAAGGCTTTGAGAAAAAGATTCTTTCTTCTACTCATTTCATTTTTTAAAATCTCTCTTGTAACATCGTTAGTGGGTAGATATATTTCCCAACTTTCTATTTCAGCAGCTTTTGAATTAAAAGGCCTGAAAAAATAATCGCCTTGAGAATCACTTTTAATCCATTTTAATTCTTTCATATTGTATTTGATAGAAATAATTCCTTTTTCTATTCCTGTTATTACTAAATAATATAGTAATTGTCTTAAATATGATTTAAATTTATCATCAGTAACATTTAATCTGTTATTACTCATTGTATCCTTTAATTCAACAATAATATTGGAATTCATTATATCAGGGCGTCCAATCAATCCATCCATTTCTAATTCTGATTGTGATACTCCAAGATCTGCAAGACTAGTAATAACAAATTCACTTGCTTCCCCCCTTACAAAATGCTGTACAGTTTCATTTGTTATAATATCTAATTCAGGAACTTTACGAGCGTAATATTGCTTTCTTATGCATGTAGTAGGAATAATATCTGATACATGAACCTTATTATCTAATCTTCTTCTCTGTTCATATCTTTCCTTAAGTTTATTTTGTAAGAGAGTCGTAAATTCTTCATTTTTGCTTATTCTTATCGTCATAACTATTTCTTATATAGTAGAAGACCTAAATACAATATTAGTTTATCAGGAGAAGCTAGGAGAAAAATTAAATGTATGAAACTTAAAATAAAGATCAGAATACTATATTTATAATTAAAATTTTTAAATATTAAGAAAAATGAGTAATCTAAAAATAATCTATAAAGCTAGGATAAATAATTCATATTTGAGAATATCATTTACTCTATTAATATATTATAAACAATCTTGATAATTATTTTGAATTTGAAGAATTACTCCAGACTATGATAACTTACATTGTATATTATTGTTTGATAAATAATCTGAATAATTTGATATTTAATAAAAAAAGGGATAACATTCTTACTAGACTTCGTTATATAATAGATATGAATCATATCTTAATTTTACCTGCTAATCTGGCAGAGATTATTAATGTAAATAATTACTCCAAGAGGTCTCCGATATTTAATGTCTTCATCAATTATTAAAAAAACATCAACAGCAACTGGCTTTATTAAAGCAATAGAATCAGGTTCTAAACATCTTCTCATTAAAAGATTTACATTACGATTTCCAGAACAGAAATTAAAGTTTGTTGGAGATGGATAT
>DATFBJ010000175.1:0-3129 GCA_035253885.1 Nitrososphaeraceae archaeon | reverse complement strand
CTTCATTGTTCACATTATTCGCTTGTTGAGATTCCTCATTATTATTAGTAGTAGTAATAATATCTGCATTTGTAAGACTCCTTGTATTCAAAATGGCTATACCTAATAATCCACGCTCACTTTCTGAAGCAACATTCACATCCAAAACAGGCTCATTCAAGACTTTACCATCAAGTATTCTTTTAACGAGTCCTGTATTTTTTTCAATTACTAAAATATCATCTTCAGCTAGAAAGTCTATCCCAGTTGGAAAATTTAGTTCCTCTGTAAGTTGTGTTATTTGTAGATTTTTGTCATAGACCGATGGTTCAACAAGTTTTTTGTATTGTTCAAGTAATTCTTGAAGTTTTTTAGTTATTTGTAGATTTTTGTCATAGACCGATGGTAGTTCTTTCTCACTATCACCAAACGTATTGTCTTTTCCATAGTATTGTTGAGCTTGTGCTGCTCCGATAGTCATAAACGATGATGGAGATGATAGAACAGTAATTGTTCCTGTAAATAGTACAATTGCTAAAAATATGGCATTAGTTGTTTTTATAGATACTATTTTATTGGTCAATGTTTACATATATTTTTCTTGATTATATCTGAAATATGATTGATGAATAAAGATTCGTTGAATATAATGTTTGTAATAGTTGATTTTCAAAATGTATTAATATAAAAGTAACAAAATAATTTAAATTAGAAATATTATTTATGAAATTGTACAAGTCCACTAAGTATAACATATATCTTTGTATTTATTCTAAAATATTAATTGAGGATAAATTTTGTAGTAAACTATAAAAAATAATAAAGTAAAATAGTTATTATAAAATCAGCTCTAATAAACTATTATATCTGGAGAATGCTATGCAAGGTGAAAATACCCATTCTCCAGATTTTAGTAGTAATATAATATCAATAAACCTGAGAAAAAATTTTTATATTTTAACAAAAGCGCTCAAACAGAAGTATGTGAACTGATTTTGACACAATTTTGTAGTTCAAATTGCATTTCAAAACTTAGGTTTAACCAGAAAAATTTATTCTTAATATGAAATTAAAGATTTATCAGCAGTGAGAGTATCTAACAAAATATCCTAATAAAAATAATTTTAACTTTGAGATAAAGTCATTATAATTTAACCAAGACTAATAGCGATACTATGTAAGTAGTTTAATCTAGAGTAATAAAAAAGATTTAAGAATTAAAGGTTATTTAAAAAAAACTACCTAGTCTAGTTAAAACATTCTCGTTAAATAGGTGAAGTTCTTTGTTATTGTCATTATCTATGCATATATTTAAGTCATTTATATCGGTGTTACAACCTTGAATGAGAAGTAAAATTCTTTTATTTTGAAAAAGATCATATGGAAGAAAAGTGATTTGACTTTCTTTCCCATCAAATTTTTCTACAATACTTCCAAATTTACCGTCTAATGCTAACTTAATTGATGTAAGATTTGAAAACTGTTTTTTCTCAAAAGAATCTTTTGAAACTGACGTCTCTTTTTCATTAGAATCACCAATCTTTACTCCATTCTTATCAATTAGTACCAATCTGCTATTATTTTGTAAATTAAGTGACTGCAAAAATTTGTCATAGTTGTTAAAATTAATAGTTCCTAACAATATTCCTGTCATATTATTTTCATTATTTATTACTGGAGTTGCAATTACTGCAAGATTTCTTCCTGTTGTTTTAGATATAATTGCATCACTCAAGTAAGTTTTTTTAGTCTGTACTACCGTTTGATAATAATCTCTAAATGCGAGATTGGTTACAGTTCGATTTAATTGATCTTTAAATGGTTCATCAAAATATACATCTCCATTATTTAATAAAAAATCAATTGATGAAAATTCTTTAAATTGACCCAAAAGTATTTTAGCTATTTTTCTCTTTTCTATATCTGCATCTTCTGGTATACCATTAACTTTTGGATCTATCAAATTTACATCAGGAGTTTGTAAAATTTGTGGTAGACTACTGGCAATTTGTAAAGCCGTAGCAAGTTTTGTTACCTTACTTTCAAGTATATTTTTTATATAATCGAGTTCATTTAAAAGTGAAGATTTATTTTGGTTTATGTTATTATTATAGTATTGAGTATCTTGAGCATAAATAGAGATAGAAAATGAGATTGCAGAAAATAAAATAATACTGATAGTAATAATACCAAATAAAAAACTTGGAATCTTTAACATTGTCTAATCTTGAGAATTTTAAGAACAATTTAATATAATTCTATCCATAACTTGATAATTTAGTAGTTGGTATGCTATCCTATATAGAAAGAGGATATTATTGAAAACATTTGGTATAGTAATAAGGGTTCTGAGGGCTTCGAGCATGTCATGTAAATGGGATCGGTAAACTTGTTTTTATTCTCTTGGTAACTTATTTGAATATTCGTATTGTACCCTTGGTACACCAATACTATCTCTTTTTTTCATGTAGTAATACCTTCTACAACGTCTACGCTATATGGAGGAGGTCCTTCACATTCTTCCCAAATGATGTAATTCGAGTGGCCAACTATTGCAAACTCATATTAGAAAAAAAAGAATATGTTAAAATCAATTCTATCATATTCTTAATTTTGATTATTTGTTACTCTGTTTAATAGTTCTCTTAGACAAATAGAAATTCCATGTTGAATACAAAACAGGTTTTAAGTCTTATTAATCATATATTTTGATTATAGCAATAAATTATAGTTGATGTAAAAATGGAACATTGATATGAACTTGAATCTAAAGTCGAAAGCAGAAATAGTTATATTATATGGATGATATTTTGTAAAACGAAATTGATATCATGTTAAGAGATTATCTATCCCATAAAAGTTTTCTAGTAGTTGTAATTTGTTGTTGTTCTTCTGTAGTTTCTTTAGGATTTATATCTACAGCTACTGCACAAAACATTATTGATGATAATGAGAAAAAATAGACTATACACATTATAAAACTACAGTTAATGGGATCCTTATGCACTATGTAATGGGTGGTAAAGGAGACTCTATTGTTTTGTTGCATGGTTGGCCAGAAACATGGTATGCATGGCGACACATTATTCCCCAATTAATCGCTAACAATTATACAATAATAGCCCCCGATATGAGAGGTCTAGGAGATTC
>DATFBJ010000174.1:0-2365 GCA_035253885.1 Nitrososphaeraceae archaeon | reverse complement strand
ACTGCTATAGGTATTACTCGCAATGGGGCCCGTTATGTATTCGGGTTAATCTACTACTAACTTAGCTATTCAAATGAATGAATAATATATAATAATTATAACATGAAACATTCTTTACATCAGTCATATTATATCAAATTTGCTAAAAAATAAGCTATCTAATTCTCATCTTTAAAAAATCTTTTAAAATCATTCGTATTTCAGATATAATTATGCTTTGTACTAATAAATATTGAATAATAAATTAACATCATCAACAAAAAAAAGTAGTGCGATATTCTTAGCTACTATATTAATAGCCGGAATAATTGCTCTATCATTCCCCTCGTTTATGACAGGCTCAGCACAAGCCCAACCATATTATGGAATGGATAATAACTACCAAAAAATATATGGAAAAGATAACATCTACAAATCCAAAGACAGTGTTGATATAAAGAAAATCAAATGTAACAATATTAATATAAATATTAATACTGGAAATGCTACCGACGGAAATGGTGACAACGGAAATACTACCAATGGAAACGGAAATACTACCGACGGAGTTAAGAAAATTAAGAGAGACGGTTTCACCTTTATCTGTATAAACAATAACAACAATGAAGCAGGAGCCGGAGGCAATGTAACAGAACCAGAACCAGAAACTTGTGAAGAATGTTTTACAACAATTCTAACTGGAGAGGAATTAAATGATTTAATATCAGGAACAGTATTATTTACTACATTAGAAGAACTCTGTAATTTCATTGACACAAATTTTGAAAATGAATCACAACGTCTTTTTATAAGCCAATACCTATTCGATGCAGCTGATGATGTAGGTATATCAGCAGGTATATCAGCAGGCAAAATTAACTCAATATTAGACTGTCTTGAAGAAATATATGGTGTTGATTTTCCAAGACCCTAGTCATACTGCCAGTATACAATCAAATATGAGTAGGAAAATTTTGACTAAATAATGGAGTTATTCCATAAATTTTTTCTATAGAGTTACAAATTAATAATTTATTACTCTAGCAATATCGCTAAATAAACAATAATTATTTCTATATGTATTATCTAACTAGTTTTGAATAGTAAAAATCTGAAGTCTTAAATGTAATGTAATTTTCTTATTAGTGTCTAATTCTATTTTATCTAATTTTATAGAGTTTCTAATAATAAAAACTAAATAATAGATTATGATATATCATATTAGACCAATTTTTGTACCTAAGTATTATCTATTTTAACTAAATTTAATAGATATTTATAATATAAAATATAAAAATAATTTCAAATTAATTATGGGATTATCTATTCAATCAAAGGTATATTATTGTTGGCTTGAGATGAAGTATTGTTCGTTTCCATTGACTCATCTATTTGTTCAGTTGTAATTAAAGGAGAATCATCAATTTCTGATAATGTTTCATTTTTCTCTTGTGCCAAAGTAATTCCTGCTGAATTTATAGATGATATTCCAATTGTAAGAGTTGTCAGTAAAGCAATAATAAGATAAATTTGTTTCATCATTTCTTCTTTTGATAATAAACCTTTTTAAATATTGTCTTTGAAAAATAATAAAAGCTAAATACTACTTAGTATTACTTCTACATTAGACTCTTATTTTTGCACCGCTATCGGTATTACTAATTATGGTCCTATTTGTTAACTTTATCTTAAATAAATTACTATAATTAATATCTATAATTATCTTATCTTTTCCTCTGATATTATACTATAATAAGTAAATTACTTATTTAATAATATATGAAATATAGAAGTAGAACAGAAATAGTTAGTAATATACTGGATGTTGCAAATGGAGGAGCCACGAGGACAAAAATTATGTATAATGCTTATATTAGTTACAATCAGTTAAAGGAATATCTTTCTGTTTTGATTGAAAATAATCTCTTGAAATATCTTGAAGGAACTAGAAGATTCAAGACTACAGAAAAAGGATTAAACTTTCTCAAAACGCATAATGAGATTAGCGAACTATTACAAACTACAATCTAAAATAATAATAAATTAATTTAAAATTTTTTGATATACTGAAAGATGTAATATTAATTTTAGTTGTTCTATATAATATCTATTTTAAAATTAATGAAGAGTATCTATCTTTTATTACTATTGACATTATACTCTTATTATTAAATCGATATCAGTATTAAAGTTCTATCAAGATTTATTTATACCCAATAGATGATTATTATAATGATTCTCTATTTATTCATCTTATTATAGTTATATCTAAAAAATCACCTATCATAACTTTATATTCAAAGAATCTTTATTCATCATTCATATTTCTGATATAATAAAGTATAACATATTTGAATATTGAATAGTAAAATAGTATCATCAAAAA
>DATFBJ010000173.1:0-2369 GCA_035253885.1 Nitrososphaeraceae archaeon | reverse complement strand
GGCTTGTATATAACAATTTTTTCAATATCTGGAATATTTTTCTTGAGGTGTTCTATGTATTCTTTATTAGCAGTAATAAAACAAAACAAAAGGGTAGGATCTATATTTTTCAATTTTTGATATAATATCATTCCATTCATTCTGGGCATTTTCAAATCAAGTAAAACAAGATTATATACATTTTTTCTAAATGAATATAAAGCATCAATAGGATCAGTAAAAGCGTCTACTTTGTAACCATCATATTCTAGAAATGTTTTAAATAGATTAGTGATATCTTTATCATCATCTATTATCAATATTCTTTTACCTTTTGTAGTAGACATTTTTACCTTCTCTTCTAGTCTAACAGCACTATTCTTTATTAAGGTTAGAGACAATTATGACATTTTTTACTAATAACAAAATAAAAATATCATAATTGATATTGATTTATATCAATTTAGATTATCAAATAACAATGTGATTTAGCAAATCAGAATCTAAGTAAAATTTACAGATAATTAAACATTATAAAAAATTAATTAATATTAAGTTATCAATATTTTTAATGTAATAGAGCATACATTATTATTGTTGTAATAATAAAGCCATAGCCTATTGAGTACAACTGGCTAATAAGATAGGCTATGGCAATTGCAGAGGCACTCTATGGTATTATTGGCGCAGTCAATGCAGGATAGTTGAAAAAGGGATTATTGTTGTAAAATAGATGCCAAGACAAGGATTTTACTCAATTATCTTGACATCTATACATGCAGTATTTGAGATTTTTAATCCCTCCTTCTGCATAATTAATTATTAAATAAAGTATAAAATAATTTAAGACAAATTATTGGTAAAAGAAGATAATAGAATTAAGTTCTCTATATATATATGTTATTGGAAGATCTACTGTTATAATATTGTGTATCGGTATTAACCTTTATAATTTTAAATTTCTTAAAATTTTTATTTTGATATAAATAAAATTCTCAGATTGATTCGAACCTTTAACCTTAAACCTTATTTCAGATTTTATAAATTATATATTCTATGATTGAAATAATCAATAATAAATGAAAAAAAGAATCAAATCAATAATCTAAAGTATAGATTGAAAAATACTAATTTAATTATACTACTACTACAAACATTATAAAAAATAAATGATGATATAATTAAATCAATTATTATAAATTCAAGGCATTATTTACAAATTTCTCATATTTTTCTTTTGGAGAAAGTCCTACAGTTCTGGCTACCTCATGCCCATTTTTAAATAGTATTAACGAAGGTATAGATTGAACATTATATTTCATTGCAATTTCTTGATTTTGATCAACATTAAGTTTAGACACTTTTACTTTTCCATCCAACGATTTAGCTAATTGCTCTACAATTGGACCGACCATTCTACAAGGACCACACCATTCTGCCCAAAAATCAACTAATACCGGGAGAGTAGAATTTAAAACTATGTCATTCCAATTGGTGCTATTCAAATGAATGATTCTTTCTATTTCTTTTGTCATATGTATATTATATTTTCAAAATGTATATAGACTCATAAATCAATTGAAAGTCACCACTACCAAAACTAACTAAACAAGAATTATGTGATATCTTAGAAAGTAAAAAAATCTGATATATAGAGTATATGTACATAATCTATTATATTTATTGGTGTATGAATCCTTTTTGTTGAAAGATACTTTCTTTTATCCAATTTTCAAATTCTTTATCTGATAAATTTTGTCGTGTCTTCATAATTGAATCTGCATCCTTTCCTACAAGATATCTTACTTGCCGATTACTTGATTCTATTGCTTGATAAATTACTTCTGCTACATCTGATGATAACGAAGAATCATTTTTAAGCATAGGTTCAAAATCTTCAAAGAGTTTTTGAGTTAATTGTGAATATGCTGAAGTTTTATTATTATTTGTAGTATTATTATTATTTGTAGTATTATTATTTACTACAACGTCTGCATTTTCAAAGAAATTAGTTTTTACTACACCTGGCTCAATTAATATGACATCTATTCCAAATTGGTCTAACTCATATCTCATTGATTCAGATAATCCTTCTAAAGCAAATTTACTACTAATATACGCTGAATTAAGAGGTAGTCCAATTCTTCCACCAACAGAGCTTACATTTATTATGTTACCACTTCCTTGATTTCTCATTATTGGTATTACTTCTTTTGTAACTCTAATAACTCTAAAGAAATTGGTCTCAAATTGTGATTTAAATTCATCAATTGACAACTCCTCTACAGCTCCCATTACTCCATAACCAGCATTATTAACTAATACAAAAATTTGTTGTGCATAAAATATAATGAATACAATAACTTTATTAGTTGTACTACTATAAATTA
>DATFBJ010000172.1:0-6363 GCA_035253885.1 Nitrososphaeraceae archaeon | reverse complement strand
CTAATAAATTTTTCAAAGATTCTATTAGAATTAGATGGTATTATAGAAGATATCCGAAAATACAATAATAATATTAATGATTAATTAATTAATCTACATAAATAACTTTAATTAAAAAATTTTTAAAATTAATAGATAGTTTATTGACTTTAATATTCTACTTCGAGCATAAAGAAGAAGAAATGAAATGGATTCATCAAAGACATACACTTTCATAGCTTGGAACAAATTATTTTTAAATTTTACTTATTCTGATTGCTAAATCACCACACCATCATTTGATAATTTAAATGATATAAATTCAATATCACTATTATCTTTTTTTTATTATTAAACTAACGGATTGAATGGAATACATATAGGTATGTTACATTTTATAAAATAATTTGAAATAAATTAAATTATTTGATTGCCATAGTCCTCATGAATCTCCCCAATAGCGAATATAGAAGACTATCGCCTTGTGGCTATATGTCAAATTTAAAAGGTTGCTGTATCTTTATAATGCTAATACTGCTAATTAATTACTTGGTACAAGTAAATTAATCAATTAGTAAATAAAGCAAAAGCCATATCCTACAATTGCTCTCTTGATACCTGCTTGTTTAAGTTTTCATAAATTTTTCCATTCTCTATGTGAGATAAGAAATCCATAGAAACAAAGAAAAAAATTTAGGTATCTTCAATATCTGTATTATCTTCCATCAGGTTCTTGTTGACTCTCATTAAATTGTTGCATCAATTGAGGATTTGCAACTGCATTTTTGAATATTTGATTCTCTGCTTTTAATATATCGACTTGAACTTTTGTAAGGCCATCCAATGATTTATCAATGTCTGATCTTGCTATGGCATTAGTAACTTTATGTAAATCATTAAGAAATTTAGTAGGCTGAGGTTTGATTAGTAACAATTGTGTTTCAACATCTCTAACAGTTGTTAATGCTTCTTCCAGATTTCCATTAACTATTGCTATCTTTGCATCCATCAAAGTATCCTTTAATTCCTCGATATCAACTTTCATCAATGCCTGAACGGTAAGATTCATGGCTTGATTTTTTGGAGGTGTTGTTTGGTTGGTTGAACTTGTTTGGGCTTGGACATTTTCCAATAATGATAGAATAGAAAAGAGAACAAGCGGAATTATTAAATAGATAACAATATATTGATACTTCATATATAATATAGTATGAGATTGTTTATATGGATTTAAGGTAACATAAAATATTTATACAAGAACAACTCTTGATTCAGAATAGTAGAATAAATTTTCTGAAACTTTCTTATAATACTGCTTTAAATTATTTTATTTATTATTATCTATAAATTAAATTATGATAGCAGAAAGAAAAAATGTTAATTGCAATAATACAAATTCTATAATTTATAAATTGTTGCTGTTGCATAACAACAATTTTAAATTTTCTAAAAATTTTATTTTACATTTTTCTCTCTTTTGTATCTTTGTATATTTTTTTATAGTATTTCTCGACACTGATACCAAATATTGGAAACATAATATTATAGATAATGCATGGTCTGATGAATTCAATGGAACTGAACAAGCAGATGCTATTACCGGGACATTAAAAGGAGATACCATTAGAGGATTTTATGGCAATGATGCTCTGATGGGAAACGAGGGAGGAGATGATATTAGTGGTGGAAGTGGAGATGATATGATTTATGGTAATGAGGGTCGAGATATTCTAAAGGGTAAAGCAGGAAATGATATAATCCAAGGTGGAGAAGGAAATGATAAGATATATGGTGATAGAGGTAATGATATATTAGTAGGGGCAGAAGGCAATGATATACTAACAGGAGGATATGGAATAGATGTATTCATATGTGGAACAGCATCAGATACTATAACAGATTTTAATGTTACACAAAAAGATACAACACCATATGATGATTGCGAAAATATAAAGAATATTAGTGGTGTACAATCTGAAAGTTTATTATCACAACAACAAGGTCAAAATATAGAAAATAAAAATAACAAAGAAATGATTGATAATACAGATACAATAAAGGATGAACAAAATCAAGATAATGGCTTCTTTTTTGGTTTATTTAAATAAATAGATATAGGCTATTGCAGTAAAATAAATTATCCAATTACTAAATAATTTATTGAATATATATTATACCCCAGAACCGAATCGGAATTCGTGGCACAGCCATAGCCTAATCGTCATATCTCCTATTATGCAGTTATTGTACACACTATTATTAGGCTATGGTTTTCTTTATCAAAGAATTTTGTTAATTAACAAAGTTAATCAAATAATAAATAAAATAATTTATAATTATTATTTACCTATCTCGTCTCTGTCTTGAATGCTATGGATTGATATCCATACCATGCCTTCTACATCATTTCTGCTTCTATTCAATTGACTCATAGAGGGCTATGGCTTTCAAATTATCTTTTAATTTTTAAATATTTTATTAGATATATATATTCAACAATTCATATTGAATTGTCAACATAATAAAGTCATAGCCTAATAAATAGAGGTTTAGACAATAGGCTGTGGCTTTCTTTTTCTTTTATCTTTCACTAATTAATCAATTAAATTTTCCACAATTTTTTAATATCTTAATTGCAATGTGAATATAACAACAAGCAACCTAACCAAATACTATACAGAATAAATAAATTCACGGCATTCTACTATTTATTTTGATAATAATCTATATTAGTAAGTTTTTTTGCTGGTAACGCCACTACAATAAAAATTTTTATATATTTAGAATGAAAAAGAATAAAAAATGCTATACAATAATTTATTGTTAATAATTTCAATAGTATCCTTATTAGTAACTGCACTAACTGTTTCTGCATTTGCACAATCAGCAGAAAAACAAAAAGAAGGAATAAATCAAACTATGCAAGATATCAGTAAATCTGCTAATCAACCAATACAGAATGCTAGCCAAACTACTGCCAACGAGACTGGAGAAGCAATTCCAATTCAAAAAAATGTTACTGACCTTGGAGGCAACATTACAGAAGGAGCAAAGGAGATAGTCGGAAAAATTGGTGAAGGACTAGAAGGTTTAACAAAGTAATTTTGGAAATGGTAATCTTTAAACATTGATTAATCAATTAATATACAAAATCAATTAATATACAAAAAGTATTTTGACAATGTTACTTCGAATTTTTAAATAATATGTAAATGTTATGCTTTTGATAAGAAGCATAATATGTCTACTAATACTAGCGCTTCTAATAATACTAATGATAATTCAAGTAATACTTCAGAACCATTTAGTTCCAAATATGTAGAATCAATTATTGAAATTAAAAATGGAAAATCCTCCATAAAAAATTAACTAAAGATAATTTATTAAATTCTAAAAAATAGGTTCTATTCGTAATGTTTAATTATTTGCTTATAGTTTAATATTATGAGTCCATTTTTAGAATCAATATCACAACGGAAACCTCTGAGCCCAATATATATATGGGTTCATATAATTGCAAATGAAAATAACTTTTATAGAAAGAGGAATTACTCTAAGATGGTAGCCAAGTTATCTACAACTATAGAGAAAATTAAGAATTTCTGGATGATTCCACCGAACCCGAATGAAAATTAACCTATTATTTTACAATTATTTTAATTTGGAATAAAATAAGTTTCTAATAATAAAAGCTAAATACAAGATAGTATAGTATCTCTATAATTGTAGACTCTTATTTTTGCACTACTATTGGAATACTTTACATGTAATAAATATTATTTAAAAAATTACTAATTCAATATATGTAAAAAAAATATGCTTGTTAAATTAATATTTTATAAATTAGTCTAAATACTTTATTTTATTGTGTTATCTTTATTTGTCTTTCCTTATTATTTGTAATATCTTTTGTTTCCATTTGTCATTTTCTTTTTCTTCTTGTGATAAATCTTTCCATTTATCATATGCCTTATTATATCTAGTAGACCATTCTTGACAGTTAACGTATTGTTCAGCATCTGGTAAATTCAATAACTTTTTTAAATTAGTTGTCGTTATTTTTTCCTCATTAACCTGTAATTCCCTCGTCTTTGATATTTTTCCTAGATATTCTTTGTTATTTTGATTGTCCAAATACTCTTGTATTACTGGCTTGTCTATATCGCGCCAAATTATTAATCCATCAGCATAATTGGATGCTATTGATAAAGTAGCTTGTACAAGGCGGTCTGTTGGAGGATTATATCCTTGTCTAGAATAATTATATGTTATAGTAGGGTATACAACATATTTGATAGGCCTTTCAAAAATTTCTCTAAATATGGTAAATTCTTTTTTCAAAGTAGAAACATTGTAATAGCATCCACTGGCTACAATTAATCCATCTGTAAAATCATTATATTTGTTAAATACTTTGTCATTTCGCTTACCCTCAAAATATATTGTTGGATAAAATTTAACATCTTTGTCTTTATCTTCAAGTGCTTTAATAAGCTTAGAATAATCCATAAAATCAATATTTAATTCGAATTTTGTATCGTCTCTTGTACTTTTCCAATTAAAATCATCTATAGTAAATCCTTCAAATGATTTTGGATATTTCTTCTCAAGAGAATTAAAATATTTTATCCATCCTTTCCAATCATAATTTGTATCAGAATTACCCTCAGAGGGAGGAAGAAGAATAATGATTATTTTTAGATTGGTGTCCTGTGCCGATTTTAGTAATTCTTCTGTTAATTTTGTAGATTCAACGTCTTCAAAGTTGTTCATGGCAAAGTAATATTCATGAAAACCTTGATTAAGAAGAGCATATATTGTATTTTTTTGCTCCTCTCCTTTCAAATATTGAAGAATAAGACTATTAGGATATTCTATAAAAGGGATAGATTTCAGAAAGTTTATAGGAGTCCAGGCACCTACAACAACATTTTCAGCGACATTTTGATTTATTGAAAAAGTTTGATTACTACTGCTGTTATTATTCCTAATTTCAATATTATTTTCTGCATTTATATTTTGTAGCAAATCATAGTCATATATATTAGTTGATAACAACAATAACTTTGCATTGTTTATGATAAAATCTAATATAGAAAATAAAAATGTATTATATTGAGAAGACAAATGAAAAAACAGAAAAAGAGTTATAATTATTAAAGATGTGAGCAATAATAAAAAATTAATAAAAAACACGAGAGATTTTTGTTATTCCCGAATATATATACTTTAATTGTTTTAATCGCTAAAATAATGACTAATTCAATAAAAATAATTTTCTAATAATAAAAGCTAAATGCAAGGCAGTAGAACCCTACTACATGCAGGACTCTACTCCCGACCAGCTTACTCCTTTTGTAATTGAACCCGAACCTTAGAGAAGCTAAGAGTTAAGCAAAAACTTGCTAGCTCAAATTTGCTATTATACTTACTTACTTCCAGAGCATCTTTAACAATTTTTGGTAAATTCTAATGTAGTTTCTGTTGTATAACTATTCTATCTCTAAGGATTTTACATAATCTATAAATAATTTCTCATTTCGTTTTCATATATCAAAATATTATCTGTGCAACTGTTATTACTGATTTTTATTGAGCACTAAGATATGAGCTTTTCTTGTGATTTTTTATTTGCAAATAATATATATATATGTAGAATGTTTTACTATAATTATCTTACCTTTTCCTGTGATATTATACTATAATAAGTAAATCACTATTTAATAATATATGAAAAATAGAAGTAGAACAGAAATAGTATCAATGATATTGGATGTTGCAAATGGAGGAGCTACCAGAACAAAGATTATGTATAATGCTTATCTTAGTTATAACCAATTAAAAGAATATCTTTCTGTTTTGATTGAAAATAATCTATTAGAATATCTTGAAGGAACTAGAAGATTCAAGACTACAGAAAAAGGATTAAACTTTCTCAAAACGCATAATGAGATTAGCGAACTATTACAAACTACAATCTAAAATGATAATAAATTAATTTAATATTTTTTGATACACTAAAACATACAATATTAATTTTAGTGGTTCTATATAATATCTATTTATTTTAAAAATAATGAAGAGTATATATCTTTTATTACTTTTGACATTAGACTCTTTTCTTTCCGCTATAGGTATTTATTTATAGATACTAAAAATTTTTTCATATTAATCTATATATAATAAATGACTATAATTGATACACTATATTTATCTTATTATTTATAAAAATCACCTATTACAACTTTATATTCAAAGAATCTTTATTCTTCTGTCGTATTTCAGATATATTTTATTCTAATATTTCTTAATATTGAATAATAAAATTGTATCAATAAAAAGATTTAGTGCAATATTCTTAGCAATGTACTTGTTACAGGAACT
>DATFBJ010000171.1:0-4463 GCA_035253885.1 Nitrososphaeraceae archaeon | reverse complement strand
TTCCTCCAATCTTTCTTTAGATAACTTATCTAGGTCTAGGCAGAAGTAATTTATAAAATTAAAAGTAGAACCCATCCTTATTAGTAATGTGTGCTAGCAGTAACCCTCCTTCTGTTTTATACGAGATTTCGCTTAGCGGCCAACCTGAACCAGTGCAGGAACATGCTTGCTCTTTTTGGCCTTGCTCCACTCAGGTCGTCAGTTTCATTCTAGAAAGAAAGTAATCTCAGGCTATTGACCATCATAGAATTATAATAAGTCCTTTCTATTCTAGATTACTTTTCTGTTACGTTGCCAGCTGTCTCCAGCTAATTATCTCTAATTTGAGTGCCTGCTATGAGGGAGGAGTTTCCTCTCTACGAGTTACTCGTACACTAGCTCACAATATATAATGATAATAAAGAACCTAATATAAGTTTGGAAAATATTCTTTTTCAATTCGAAGAATTTCGTTAGGATTTTCTTGATCTTTGTATAATTCTAATAACTCAAAATTTAAGTCTATAAAAGTATGACCCCATTTGAATTTATTCAGTAATTCTTCTGCATTCGATTTAAAACCTAATATATATAAAGAGCCCGCTATAGCTTCAGCTGTTGTTAATTTTCCTAATTTTGCATAATTAACAGGATTTCCTGCAAGAAGTAATGGAAGACGACGATTAATTCTTTTTCTGAGAATTTTGAGCTTAATTATTGTTTCATTAAAATAATTCCAAGAACAATCTATAGCACAAATTGATTTAGCTAGATCAATATCAATTTTAGATAAAATGATTTTAGATAATGGATTTAAAACTATAGTATCTTTAGGTACGAACTTAGTAGATTGAATTAAATTAAATCTTACCAACTTAGCTGCAGTACATTTTGTTGGATCATCTTGTTTGAGTTCCAAGACAAAAACTTTCATTTACAATGATTGCTTAAGAATACTTAAATATTTATATAAATTTAGAATGCATAATATCAATAATAATAGGATTTTTATTAATATTTTAAAAAGATAAATATCCTACCTAAATTATTAATAACTTCTTCTTCAATTGTTTATTATTCTTGTCTGAAATATTAGATCTAAAATTTCCCTTTGATTTAAAAAGGGATCAGAGAGAGGCAGTGAATGAATGGATAAATAGGAAAGGCAAAGGTTCAATTATTTATAGTACTGGCACAGGAAAAACTGAAATAGCTTTTGAATGTGCTAGAAAAATAGCTTCCTTAATTGTAGAACAGAATCCACAAACAGTTTTTAAAATTCTTTTTTTGGTTCCTCGAATTGTATTGATAGAACAAAATATCAAGAGATTGATAAAATATGGTATTAAAAAAGAAAAAATTGGAGTATACTATGGAGAGAAAAAAGATATCAAAGAGATTACCTTTAGTACTTATCAAAGTATAATAAAAAATTTTGATTTGATAAAACAATCAGATATGATTATACTGGATGAGATGCACATGGTTAGTGAAACTGCCAAAAAATTTAGCACTATTTTTGACGTACTTCGGGATAACCCTGATAAATTAATACTTGGTTTAACAGCAACAATTGATGAAGATGATCTACGTTATTCAAAGATAATGAATTTAATTCCTCCTATAAAAAAATACATGATGAGAGAGGCAGTTAATGATGGAAGATTAAGTGAACCTAAGATCATATTCAAACCTGTAAGAATGAATTTTGAAGAAAGAAAATTATATGAAGAAACGACTAGTACAATTAGAGAGATTTCATTAAAATTAAAATCATCTAATCCTTTGATAATTTCAAAATTATTAAAAACAGGCGGACCTAGAGCCCGACTAGCAAAATTATGGTTTGAAAGTGTTTATAAAAGAAAAAAACTTCTTACTGAAACTAACTCTAAATTAATTGAATCGGTAAATATAGTTAAAAATCATCCAACAGAAAAAATCATGATATTTAGTGAAACAATAGAATCTATAGATAAAATAAGTGAGAGTTTAAAGAAAAATAAAATACCATCTAAAATTATTCATAATAAAGTCAAGACAAAAGAAAGACAAGAAATTTTAAATGTTTGGGGAAAAAATTTTTTTGTATTATTATCTGTACATACTTTAGAGATAGGCTTTGACATACCATCAGTAGGTATAGCCATAATAGTATCAAATACAAAAAACATGCATCAACTTATACAGAGAATAGGACGTGTAATAAGAAAAACAGATGAAAAAACTCAATCTCTGATCTATGTAGTATATGTAGATAATACAAAAGATAAGGACATACTTACCTTGGTTCGAACATCCTTTCAAACTCAGGATGTAAAAAAATCAATTAAGCAAAATAAAATCTCCTCATATTTCTAATTAATTAAAAAACTACCACAACTAATCAAAATTATTTATTTCTTTTAACAATAATTCATTATAAAAAGATTTTGTGAAATAGTAAAGATTCGAACTTTAACATATTAGTATATTATTTTTAGTTTTTAGAACAATTAAGATTCACCTAATAATACTAAAAATCATTTCAGAACTAGATAATATCGACTAGAATTATGATTTTAGCTCCACAAGAATTAGAAAACAGTGCAAGTAAATATGCAGCCGAAGCTATAAGACTTGATTCTCAAGGTTCCCGATTAAAGGCTATTCAATTTTATCAACGAGCTATTGAAGCTTTAAATAAATTAATTCAAATTTATCCTGAATATAAATTAAATAAGATATACTTGGAAAGATCCAATGCATATTTAAACAGAATTAAATCGTTACAAATGTCAAATGTATTAGAAGACGAAGAAGGAACAAGTGATAAAGATTTAGTTGAAAATGCCCATGATAGCTCCTCAGATAAAAAATCAGGAAATGAGATTAAAAAACCAAAAGAATCACTTGGTGAAGAATTTGATAGTTTAATTATGAAAGAAAAACCTAAGATATCTTGGAAAGAGGTAATTGGTCTTGATGATGCAAAGAGAGCGATAAGGGAATCAATAGTTTACCCTACAAAGAGATCAGACTTATTCCCTTTAGGATGGCCAAGAGGACTATTATTATATGGTCCTCCAGGATGTGGAAAAACATTACTTGCAGCAGCTGCAGCTGCTGAGATAGAAGGGTATTTTATTAATGTTGATGCTGCGGCCATGATGAGTAAATGGCTCGGTGAAGCTGAGAAAAATGTTTCAAAACTTTTTAAAATGGCTAACAAATTATATGAAAGTGAAAATATTCCCGTATTGCTTTTTATTGATGAAATAGATTCCTTATTAGGAACTAGGAATGGTGAAGTAGGAGGAGAAATACGCGTTAAAAATCAATTTTTAACAGAAATGGACGGAATAAGTAACAAATCAAAAAATTCAAAGTTATATGTTATCGGTGCGACAAATAAACCTTGGAGTTTAGAAGCTGGTTTTCTGAGAAGATTTCAAAAGAGGATTTATGTTACTTTGCCTGATAACGATTCTAGAAATTATTTATTTAAACAATATACTGCACAATTAAAAAAAGATAAAACACTAAAGATAGAAGAATTATCCAAACTTGTTCAGGGATATAGTGCAAGTGACATCAAAGATATTTGTCAAGCAGCACAATTAAGAGTTGTTAATGAATTATTTGAAAGTGGAAAGGCAATGGAGTCAGAATCCAATCCTCGTCCAATATCTATGAATGATTTTAAAGAAATTATCAAGATAAGAAAATCTACTGTAACTATAGATATGATTAGGGCTTACATGCGGTGGAGTGAACAATTCAAAGCACTATAATCAAATATATGTGACTATTAATTTTGGGAATATCTCTCAATAGCTTCAGCTATTCTTTTTTCTGCCAATTCTCTATTACCCCATCCTGTAATTCTTACATATTTTCCTCCCTCTAATTCCTTATAATGTGCAAAAAAATGTTCAATTTGTTTTTTTAACGCTTCTGGTATATCATCAACATCATTTATAGAAGAATAACTTGAATCTATTTTACTAATTGGTATTGCAATAATTTTAGAGTCTTGTCCTTCCTCATCTTCAGTTAATAATACTCCAACAGGAATTGCTCTAAGTATAGAGAGAGGAACTACTGCAAATTCACCAATAACCAAAACATCAACAGGATCTCCATCACCTTCCAAAGTAGAAGGAATAAAACCATAATTGCAGGGATAAAACATTGCAGTAAATAACTTTCGATCTACAAATAATATACCACTATCTTTGTCAATTTCATATTTGATATTGCTTCCCTTTGGTATTTCTATCATAACATTGATTTGGCTAGGAGAACCACTTGGGATTTTATTTATCAAATTCGAGTTCACAGCAAAAGTATTTAAATGCCCATTTATAACTTAACAGATTAATAAATAAAAACAGGATGGTATTTAGATAATATATTATTGTATTTTTTGTAATTTTCCATATTTACCAATATTAAGGTTATTTTCCCCACGAAATGCGTGTGTATATCCATTTTCAACTAAT
>DATFBJ010000170.1:0-7560 GCA_035253885.1 Nitrososphaeraceae archaeon | reverse complement strand
ATTCCAAATGCCAAAGCTACAATAAATCCAAGAACAGGAGAGACTACAAGAAATGTTAATACTTTTTGTATACCTCCAAAAACTAATGCTTCAAAACCACCAAAAATTAATGCAGAACCAATTAGGCCTCCAATAAGTGCATGACTACTAGATGATGGTAAACCAAAATACCATGTAATTAAATCCCATGCAATTGCTCCAACTAATCCAGCTAAGATAACCTCAGCAGTTGAAAAATTAGGTTGTATAATTCCTTTACCCACAGTTGCTGCAATAGCAGTACCAAAAACAAATGGACCAATAAAATTAGCTATAGCTGCCATAGTTACTGCTTGAATTGGTTTTAAAACTCTAGTTCCTACAACAGTTGCTATTGCATTAGCTGCATCATGAAAACCATTTACAAAATCAAAAAAAAGAGCTGCAATTATTCCTGCTATAATTAATGAAACTGGTTCCACTTTAATGACAGCCTGACAAAAAATGACTATTATCCATATTTGAGAACAATATCTTCAACTATATCTGCCACATCCATACATCGATCTATTGAAGATTCCAAATTCTGATAAATTTCGTAATTCTTAAGTATATGTACAGCATCGTTAATTTCAAATAATTCCGCTATAGCTTGTCTATATATACGATCTGCATCACGTTCATATTTTTTAATTTTACGACAATGTTCTATTAACTCTCCATTTTTTTTTGATGTATGTAATTTTATTAATGCATCATGTATTTCTTTTGAAGATAATTGTAAAAGATTAGCAAGCTCTAACATGTAGGACATTGGTTTTTTAATTTTAAATAGTATAAATCTATCAGCAGTACCATCTATATAATCTAGAACTTGATCTATTGTACTAGTTAATCCTGATAGGTCTTCTCTATCTAACGGAGTAACAAATGTCTGTGATAAAGTTGTAAAGAATTCATGAGTAATATTATCTCCTTTAACTTCAAGTTCTTTTATCTTATCTTTATTTTCAGAAAGAGATTTTTCATAATCTGTTAATAGTTCTACAAGTAATGATGTCGCTTCAACTAAAATAGATCCTTGTTTTTCTAAAGAGCCAAGGATTAATTTATCATTAGCACGAGCCCAGGTAAGCCAATTACTAGGCAAATTTACATATCACACTAACAAGTTAAAATTTAATATTTTATAAAGCATTAGATATTTTTTATCTGAACTTTTCTATTGCTAATTAATAGGAAGATTATAATATAATATTTTTGTAACTCTATTTTTTAGATATTAGATTATAGCTAGTGCTCTAACAGGAGATCCTGATGCTCCCTGCAATTTGAGGGGAATTGCTATGAGCTTAAATTTTTTTTTATTTATTTGAGCTAAATTACAGAGATTTTCTATTATTATTATATTATTTTTTAAAAGTACCTTATGAACAGAAAAATCTGAATTTATTCCCGAATCGATACTTGGACTATCAATTGCTACGGCATTAATTTTTTTACTAGACAAATAATTAGCTGCCTCCACTGAGAGACCAGGATTTGCCTGTATATAATTATCAGAGTTATAATGATGTTCCCATCCTGTGGCAAATACAATGGAGTCATTTTCTTTAATATCTATACCACTGCTAACTATATCTTCTACTGAAATAAGTTGATTAGCAGTTTTTAAAATTTTTAACAAATGAACGTTCTCCATGTAAAATCTATTTACATCTAGATTATCTATAGGCTCAGCTTCCTCAATAAAATGAGACGGAGCATCTATATGAGTTCCAGTATGAGTGCTTAGAAAAATTGCTTCGGAATCATAGCCATTAATACTATATTTTGTCCACTTTAAAAAGTAAACATTAGGAGATCCAGGAAAAAGTTTGATAGTTGAAGTTATAGATTGACTCAGATCAATAATCATATTACTTGCAGGATAATTCTTCCTTTTAATTATTTCACAAAAAATTATAATAATAATAAAAAATGCATTTAATGAATGATCAAAAGAATCATTTACCAAATAATGGCATTTCAATTAATATTTACAATAGAGTTAAAGATTTATGAAACATTAATGCAGATAAAGTGATGTTAAAATTTTTAACTTTATCATTATTAATTATTAGTAGTATTATTTTATATTTTAATAGTTCAGATGTATTAGGGCAATCAGAAATTACACCAAGTCCAACTCCTAATAAACTATTATTACCTACCTATATGATAGATATCACTACAGGTTCTGGAATAAATTACAAATTTCAACACTTTTATCCACCAAATATAGCAATACCTATAGGAACAACAGTTGAATGGTTTGATGACGATCCTGAACAAATTCATACTGTTACAAGTGGTGCGCCTGGATCTTCCAATCCCCTTTTTAATTCGGGAATTATGCAATATACCTCTACTCTTCAATATACATTTGATCAACCAGGTGCAGTTTCTTATCATTGTCAAATTCATCCATGGATGATAGGATCAGTATATGTAAGTGATTCAAACAAACAAGGAAAAAATTTTAAACTTAGTACAGGTTCAAGTATGGAGTTAAAGGATAATTCTCAATATGATTGGATCTTTAATATTACCAAGATCAATAGGATTTTGTTTAATATACAACCTACATCAATAAATACAGATAAGAATACACCCATAACTTATAACATAAATATGTACAACAATGAACTTAAAAAGGAAATTTTTTCGCAATCATTTCTTGCCAAAGGTAATGACCTTCAATTTGAATTGGTAGATAGTGATTTGAATATACCTTTAGTTTATGGTCCAGATTTTAGTGAACCCATTATTGGTTCTTATCATATAAGAAATAATTTTTCTGATGGAGAATATATTCTAAAAGTAGAAATAACGGCTATAGGATCTAATCTAACACAGACACAGATACTTGATGAATTTAAAGGAATAATATATTCATAGGATCAAACTAATTGTAATAAAATAAGAAAATTTAACTAATTGTAGCATATACTGAAAATTTTATAATAATATGTGTAAGACTTTATATTTTATTTTACTTAATTAGTGTCTATAACATTCAAAATTATTATAAATTAAGTTTAGACTAAAATATTATTTCTTTTATTCTTATACAAAAGTTATTGCCATTAGAATATAATTCTGCTATAGCTTCAAATTCTGATCCCTTTTTTAAAAGATTTCTTGGTCCCTCATAATCATAATAGTTCAGTAATGCATACCATTTTTCATTTACTAGAACGTATGCTTTGCCAGATAAAATTTTTTCAACATAGATATTATATTTTGTTCCTATTGACTTATTTGGCAATCTATTTAAAGTTATTACTCTATTATTTTTTAATTTGATTAGATGTTGTTTCTCTAATTTCTTTAAGGCTTTTAATATAATATGAGTATCAAACGAGAATTTTTCAGATAAATAAGACAAATCAAATAAAATTTTATTATCTCTTTCCTCTATTAAAGTATCATAAATCTGTCTATAGGCTCTATCTATTAATGTGTTCTCACTTTTTGTTATGAATTCAGAGTCAAACTTTGGAACTTTATCTATTATCATATTCATATTTTTAATTTTTTCAAATGCTATTTTATCATGATCATCTAATTTTGACTCTTTTTTATTCGATTTTTTTTGTTCTTTGTTTTTTAGGCTGTTATCAAGATCTGCTAATTCTAATTCTGTCAAAGGATCATATGGTAGTGGAACGATTCGTGGGATTGGTTTTAAAGTTGTTTTCATTGAGTTGAAAATTGTTTTCATTTTTTCTATTCGTCTTTTATTTGCATATAATATACGCATATCTACAGTATCTTTTGATGCTAGAATTATTACGTTTCCAATTGATTTTCTTCCAGTTCTACCTTTTCTTTGTATGTGTCTAATTTCACTAGATACTGGTTCATAAAATATAACTAAATTAACTTCAGGAATATCTAAACCCTCTTCTGCTATTGAAGTTGCAACAAGTACATTAAATTCTTTTTTTCTAAATGAATCTAAAATAACTGATTGCTCATTTTGATTCATTCCAATATCATTATTTCTACTAGATTGGCCTACAAATCGAAATGATTTAATTCCAGTTTTATTAAATTCATCTACAATATGAGTTGCAGTATCTCTGTAGTGTGAAAATACTAAAATTTGAGAATTCATGTTATTATTTGCAGAAGTTGTTAATTTTTCCTTTTTAAATAGATTAATAAGGTAAATAAGTTTAGGGTGTTCAGTAACATTTTCTAATAATTCAAAAATATCCTTCATTCGAGGATCTTTCAAAATTAAAGAATGTGCTTTTCCTTCACTTGTTTCCATTCTTTTTATGAAGTTTTTTAGAGAAAATGGTCCTTGACTTTCTATTAGTTCTATACAGTACATTAAAGATAGAGCTGCAGATTGATTCAATAGAGCTAAATATAAAGGTCCTTTTTCTTCGTTTAAAGAAAATTTTAAATTTCTTTGTAGAATCTCTCCAAGTTCTAATAAATCTCTTTTAAATACATAATCTATATTATTTTTTTTTATTAATCCTCTAAACATTAACCATCGTAATTTTTCATGTAACATAGATTTGAATAATAATATAATTTGTTTATATTTTTCAGGTAATTCTACAAATTCCCATTTTAATTCTATAGGATTTACATAAGGTTTGACATCAGAATCTTCTTCATTTCGATATTCAATGTGTTCTATGTATAGATTATTACAGATTTGTTGTATTCTATTTTTATCCGAGCCAGGACTTGCAGTCATAGCTAGAATGAGAGGATTTGACGATTGTTCCATATACTTTTTAGAAATAAGAGTATAAGCATAATCTTTTATAGCTCTATGAGCTTCATCAAAAATCACTAATCCAAAATCTTTCAAGTTTAATCGAAATTCATTCAAATCATTTCTTATTACTTCAGGTGTAGCAAAAATTAGCTTGATTGTTTTATTTTCCCATATCCTTTTTCTCATTGAGGGAGAAACTTTACCTGTTACCAATATTTTTTGATCATCTAATACTTTAAGAAATGAAGAAAAAGATATTAAATGTTGTAATACTAATGGTCGAGTTGGTGCCATTATCAATATTTTACTCTGTTTATAATTATACAAAACGTCAGCACAGATCAATGCAGAAATAACAGTCTTCCCTAAAGATGTAGGTAAAATAATTAATGAATTTTTACCTTTTGATGAATTAAAAATACTATTCTGATATAATCTAGACTCTATAGAATTATCTTTGATTAGAGGATGTGTTACAAATTTCTGCATTTTAAATATACTTTCATTTTCATTACTAAAGTCTGACATATGGCAAATGTATTTATTAAAATTATACATGATGATAATTAATTTAATTCTTTTTGTTTCATTTTTTTTTATTCTTAATTAATATATATACAAGATAATTAATATCCTTAGGAATATAAAAATTTATTAAATAATATTATATATTTACTAAAAATAAAAAACAATATTCTCTATTCTATTAGTAGTTAATTAAGTAACATAAGATTATATGTAAAAATCTATCTATAAAAAATAATATTATAATTATAAATTTTTTAAAGCCTGTTTTCTTCTAATACTAGTATTAATTTCACTAGTTCCTGATGAGATGATTTCTATAAGTTTTGCATTTGTAAAGTTTGGTTTAGTTCTTAGTAAACGTCCAAGTCTTTGAATAAATTCTCTTTTGCTTCCAGTTCCACTGACTATTATTCCTAATTCAGCATCAGGAACATCTACACCTTCATCTAAAACTTTAGAAGTTACTAAAACTCGATATCTACCATCTCTAAAACCATTTAATGCATCTTCTCTTTCTTGTTTACTAGATTTATGAGTTATAAAAGGAATTAGGAAGTTATTAGAAATTAAATAAACTAATTTATTGTGTTGTGTAAATATTATTGTTTTCCTATCAGGATTTTCACTAAGAATTTTACGTAATTCTATGATTTTAGATTGACTATTTAATGCAATATCCAAGGCTTTATTCCTGGCCAATAATGCATTTCGAGCATACTGGTTTTTTCCAGAGATCATAATTAATTTTTGAAGTGCAATTTGATCATATCTAAGTCCCAGTTTATGTAAATAAGACAAATATTGATCATAATTTTTTTGATATTCTATTTCTTCCTCGGGTAATAACTTGACGTATCTTTTTTCGATTGTAAAAGATGCAATATGTTTATCTCTGGCTAACTCATTAACAGATGATTGATATACTATACCTCCAATTAATCTAGGAAAATCTAAATGTAGATTATCTTCGCGTTCATATGTAGCCGTCAAACCTAATCTATAGGGAGATGCAAATTGTTCTGCAATAGTTCGGTATCCTGGAGCAGCTAAATGATGTAACTCATCAAATATTACAAAAGCAAATTTGTTTCCTATAAAAGATGATCGAATATAAGCAGAATCATATGTTGATACAGTAATACCAGTGATATTAAATATACCTCTACCAATATTTCCAATTTCCATTTTTTGAAAATATTTAGATAAAAATTTTGTCCATTGTTCCATAAGATCTAATGTTGGAACTACAATCAGTGTAGAAGAATTTATTATTTCGATTAATTTAATAGCTATTATAGTCTTTCCTGAACCTGTTGGTAATATTATGCATCCTTTCTTTCCTGCCTTAATCCAATTTTCTATTGCCTTTTTTTGATATGGTCGCAATGATAAATTGATATTTTCAATTCTCAAATTTGGTAGAGGAATTAGTTCCATAACATTATCATCGTATTGAATACTACTATTTTGTAAATATGTAATAATATCTTGATAATGTAATGCTAGTGCTCGTAATTGATTTGTTCTTGGGTCTATTACTGAATATGGAATTTGATTTATTCCAGAAATAACAATAGATCCTTTATCATAGTAAAGGATAATTTTAGTATTTATAGGCAATTAATATCTTAAACAATTGATATATTAAAAAGAATCGCATTCTATTGGATATCTTATTTATAATAATTAATAGGTAGGCTGTTTCCTCCATGCAAACATCATAAAAATAAATGGAATTAAAAGTATAGCAGTAGCAATAAGAACAGGTTGCATTAGCACAGGGTCTACCGGGATTCCAACTGCGTAAAAATAAGGAAATGGATATAACCCTGAAACAAAAAACCAGACTGCTACAATCATAAGAATAAGAGGACCATTTCTTTTTAGAAATCCTGCAGGTTTTTTATTTGAAATTGCACATCTTTTGCACTTTCTTTCTGATTGAATCAGACAAGAAGAACATACAGTCTGATTACAATATGCACAAGTTACATTCCCAAATCTTGATCCGCATATATAACATTGATTCAATAATAATAGTAAATATGATCATAAAAGACGTATTTAATACTTATTAGCTATCTATATTATCAATTTAAAAAAACAAAAGTTTCACAAATGACTACTTAAATAAAAAAAATAAATAAATGAAAAATTTTTTGAAATTCTTTTTCTGTCTGTTTTTATGGGATAGATCTGCTGTATAATTTTCCTTCTAATGCTAGTTTGTACATTTCTGCAACATACGGGTTCTTTCCTGGTGTTTC
>DATFBJ010000169.1:0-3901 GCA_035253885.1 Nitrososphaeraceae archaeon | reverse complement strand
ACCCACTACTATACCGATAGATTTAGCATTCATTAATCCATAAGAAATAAACAACATATTACTGGGTAATGGAAGTAGTGCAAATAAAAAAGTCCCTATCAAATATCCATATCTAGTTTTTTCTAACTATTTTCTTAAATTTTCCAAACTACTTTTTCTGTGATCGTTTATTGCTTTTCTTCCTATTGTACTTGCGTATAATAATATCAAACGTCCAATAACTGCAGCAGTAGCACCAATGGTTGATAACAAAAATTGATTTAATTGGTCATTTAATGAATAGGCTGAAACAACTACTATCCATGTTGGCGGAGTTAATATAGGAATAATGCTTAATATAAATATTATAAGAAATACAAACTGATATGTATATTCAGAAAATAAAGTTATTAAATAATCATATAAAATTTCCAAATATACCTCTAATCTTTTGATATAATCTAAGTATTTTATCTTTATCTAAGACTTAATTATTTTATATACTTTTAAAATAAATTATTTTATGATTAGTAACACTTTTGTATCTTTCTTATTGTGATTTGAACTCCGATAAAGTAGGATCAATAACTTGAGTTCAATTACTTCATGAATTCTCCTAAAAATATATGAACCGATTTATACAGTGGGGCCAGTGGTTTCCATTGTGATATTGATTCTAAAAATGGATTCAATAAATAGAATATAAATACATTAAAGCTATAAATATTATATCTTTTTATCGACATTAGCAAAAGATTTGAGGTCATAATTATTATTTGTCCAATTATAATATTATCTATTTAAAACCAAAAAATTTGATCTATTTGTAAACAATATTCTAATTCTTGTATAGCTAGATATTTTTAGTAGAATTAAGTATTTTGGGAAATATTTACCTATTTGAAATATAATTAAAGCTATACCAATATAAGAATGCAAAAGAGAAGATTATTGAATGAGAGATGCTATCGAATATCCTCCAGGGCCAAAAGATTTACTTCCGTATACTTTTGCTCAAAAATTTCTAAGAGATCCTCTTAAAACATTAACCACCCTATCTCAAACTTATGGTTATATATCTCATTTTAAATTTGGTAAACTGAATATTTATTTCTTGAATCATCCTAATTATATAGAAGATGTATTAGTAACTAACCACAAAAATTTTATAAAAAGTAGAGGATTACAGATATCAAAACGTCTTTTGGGGTCTGGTTTACTTACTAGTGAGGGTGATTATCATGATAAACAAAGACGCTTAATACAACCAACATTTTATCCCAAAAGGATCAAATCATATGCTGAAGTGATGATAAAAAAAACTCTAAATCTATGTGATAACTGGAAGGAGGGATCAATTCTAGATATACATAAAGAGATGACACGTCTTACCTTGGAAATTATTAGTAAAGCCGTATTAGGTTATGATATAAAACCAGGAGATGATGAAATTGGAGATTCACTTCTAATATGTATGAAATATTTCAATCGCCTTTTAATGCCCTTTGGTGAATTAATTGAAAAAATACCAATTTTACCAATTAACAAGGGATTCCAAAAAGCAAAAAAAAATCTAGATTCAATAGTATTTAGAATGATCAATGAACATAAAATGAAACTAGAGAAAAATGATGAAAAAGATAATGATTTACTATTTACTCTTTTAAAGTCACAATATGATAGTACAGATATAGGAAAGATGACTGACCAACAATTAAGAGATGAAATAATGACAATATTTTTAGCAGGACATGAAACAACCGCAAATGCACTTACTTGGACATTTTATTTGTTATCAGAACATCCTGCAATTGATGCAAGACTTCAAAAAGAGATTTATTCAATTTTTGATAATAAAACAGATAATATATTATTTGATGATATTGAGAAACTAGAATATACTACAAAAATATTGACAGAATCTATGAGACTTTATCCTCCTTCCTGGGCTTTAGGCCGTCAAGCAATTAATGATTGCAAAATTGGAAAATACATTATTCCTTCTGGATCAATAATCTTAATGAGTCAGTATGTAATGCACCGTAATCCACTTTATTTTCCAGAGCCTAATACTTTTTATCCTGATCGTTGGACTGATGACTTTAAGAAAAACCTACCAAGATTTAGCTATTATCCTTTTGGTGGTGGAATTAGAAGTTGTGTTGGAGAACCATTCGCATGGATGGAAGCAATTCTCATTACTGCTATAATAAACAGACTGTGGAAGATGAATAGTATACCATCAAATAAAGTTGTTTTGAAACCATTAGCAACATTGCGTCCAAAGTACGGAATGCATATGAAAATAACTAGAAGAGACTAGAGAAATCTTATAAGGTAATAATCACTTATAACTTATGATCTTTCTGAATATACAAATAATGAATATGAATTAGATTCTTCAAGACTTTATTCTATTATTTTCACTTGTTTTCTTGATTCACCTGATTTTTTTATCTTCTAGTGTATCTAATTAGAGAGAACTAATATCACAATGAGGCCAGTAGATTTGAACTCTTCTATAAAATGGAACTAGTTAATTTTATTATTATAAATATAAATTATGAAATTTGGATATTTTTTTGCAAATAACATCAATCAACATCGAGAATTAGAAAAAAAGATTATGGAAGAAACTCAAAGTTTACTTCTCCAAGAACTCGTTTTACATTTTCATCAAGATTGTTACATTTGTCTTTAGCCTCACCTAATAGTCTTTCAAGAGGTGGATCAATTATGTTATTTATTAAAGCAGGCGATACATTCTCATCACCTAATATATCTTCAATATTTGTTCTTGTTGGCTCATCTGTTCCACCTATTAGTAGATCCCATGTTATGAGGTCGATAGCAAGATCATCGCATCTAACTGTCACATTGTTGTTACTTGGATATGTTGAATCTACTATTTCAACAGGATTTATAAATATCCATTCTGCTTCATCAAAAGACATTTCTACTACAATTTTATAGTTACCAATTATTATATTTCCAGGAATAGAAAAATCAAAGTTTGCACAATCTTCTATAGAAAGACTACCACAATCGTTGCTTCCAAATTGTATTGTTGGAATAGAATTTTCTGCAATATGAATATCTTGTATAGTATCGTCAACTAAATAGATACTTACAGACTCAGGAGCTAAACTGGTGTCACATATATCATTACTATCACATTGCAATTCAAGATGTAAATTAGTATCATCTTTATCTAATCGCATATTAGGAACAGATGTAGCACTAATATCTTGTTCAATTACTGGGAGACCTCCAAAATCAAGAGAAAAATCAGCTCCAAATTTGTATTGACCATAAGTATAATTGACTACAACTAATGGTATCTCATTAAATGGAACAGGATTAAATTGATTCTCTCCTGCAATAGTTGTAGTAGTATTACTTTGATTCTGTCCTGCAATAGTAGTAGTATGGTTTTGATCTTGTGCAGCTATAATATTATTACTTGTTAATAATAATATTACACCAATTACAATACCTATTATGTATCCATAAGTAAATTTCTTAGTCATAAATATGCTATTAAGATAATAATATAAAAATAAATTGCTCTTTAATAAATTAGGAAAATTTTTATTATTAAATTTGAAATCAATAAAATTAAATAATAATAACAAATTTCATTTAATAAAATGTTTTTTCAACACAAGCAATATTTGAAAATTAAAAATTCAACTATCAAAGATTAGGTCAAAAATGGAAAAAGGGAAGTTTATTTATTCATCTGCCCCCATCATTGGTCCCATCATCATTGTCCCATTCCCATCATCATACCAGTCTTATTCATATGTTCCATCATCATCTGCAAATGGTTTGGGTCCTTCATGTGTTCTATCATCATTTTCTGCATCTGACTTGGGTCCATCGTCATATTTTGGTTCTGCATTCCCATTATGTTATTCAT
>DATFBJ010000168.1:0-3857 GCA_035253885.1 Nitrososphaeraceae archaeon | reverse complement strand
ATGATTGAAACGTCTCACATATTTTATGTTATATATTCAGCTAATTCCAAGAAATTCAGATTATAGATCTATATTGAATACATTTTTAAGCGTTAAAGTAATAATTATAAATCTTAATTTATAGTAACTGCAAATGCAATTTTTAACGTTCCTAATATAATTAATTATAATTAAATGTATGACTTAAGAAGTAATATCAAATATTTGGTTTAGATTTAATCCACAGTTATTACAAATGAATGTCGAAAAGTGTTAGAAGACTATAATAATACCGGAATGAACCTTATGATAACTATGCTTATATATTTATCTCAATTATTAGAAGATAATAAAGAGTATTTTTTTTGACTGTTAAAAAATTTTATTCATAATACATTTTCTCTCAATGATTGAATTATAAACAGTATTTTTTCGTTCTAGATTTGCAAGTCAGTTACTTGACACGAATTATGGAGCATTTAAAAAAGTTAATAAGATTAATTTTTCTTAATTTGGTATTTTGATAATATATTGAATTGACTAAATATCTGAATAACAATAAATAAATATTAATTCATAATCCATAATTTAGGTTCTATAATATGATAACCTTTGTGATTGTAATAGGTACACATATAACAATTTTCTAAACACTCTAATAACTCTTCTGAAATAATCTTCTAAAGGGATTTGTTGTTATGATTTATTCTAAAAATATAACAATTTATAAACTAATTTAATAATAATAATGTTAAAATTAATAATAATTTAACTAAATTATTTATTATTATTATTATTACTTCTATAAGGTTTTGTCATATCTATGATGATATCATAGCAATTTTTACAAATAATTCTATTTTTAAAAGTATTTTTTAATAATTTATTTTCATCTTTTTCATTACAATATAAACATTTATTATAATCAGTAGTTTCTGATCTTTCCCCGTTATTCATCATTTGATATATGCCCTTCCTATTAATAAATTGATTTTTAAATCAATTTTATTGATAAGTATTAAATATTATATACTTATCAAGTTGATTGTTGTATTAGAAATAAAAATTGCAGTTCATTAGTTTATTGAATCTAAATACATTGATACTTCATTTATAATATCAAGATTGAATCATTTTCTGCTACCAATAATATAGAAATAAAATTATATTAAGTTACTAATGTATTATGCAAAAAATTTTATGAAGTAATATTAAAAAATTATAACGATGGATAGTAAATTGAGATTTATAATATTTAATTGTAGTATAATCTTTATTTACATGTTAAAAGAATTTGTTAATTATGGTATTTGATTTATATTATTATAGATAGATTGTTGGAAATACATTAAAATTACTAATATTAAATCAAGCATAAAGTTCTATTTATATATATTAAAGATTTTGTAGGTGTGGTCCAACACTAAAAAGAATAATCAAAATTTCTATAGGCGGTACCTTATTATCTCAAAGAAACTAGTAATTTTATAATTAAGATTGATTAACGATTTTACAATATATTTTTTCCAAATCTTTCAAGATCTATTAAAAATACCTGATACCTTCCAAAATGATATAATTACTGCTGTAATTGCATTATTTGTAGTAATTGATCCAATTGGAAATATACCTGTATTCATTGCATTAACAAAAAAATTAGAAAAAGAGGAGCAAAAAACTGTATCCAAAACTGCTATACTTACTGCAGGAATACTATTAGTTATATTTGGTGTAGCAGGATCACAGATTTTACAACTATTTGGAATAACTATATTTAGCTTTATGATTGCCGGAGGTATACTATTATTTATAATTGCAATAGAATTATTAACATATGGTGAATGGAGATTTGCAAGTAATGTTAAAGGCGAAGCAGGAGTTGTTCCTATTGCTTTTCCATTATTGGCAGGCCCAGGAGCAATTACTGCTGTAATAATATTGTACCAAACTTCTGGATTTTTAATTACTGTTCTTTCAATAATAATAGTAATAGCTATTACCTATATTATTCTACATTTGGTTAATCCAATTTACAAAGTCCTTGGTAATAGGGGATCTATGATAGTATCAAGAGTATTTGCAGTTATCATAGCCGCAATTGCTGTGGAGTACATAGTTCAAGGAATAAAAAATCTTTTTCTAATTTAGGATCAATCTATAATTACTTTCCAATTAATAATACAATATTAAAAAAATAATAATACCACCATAAGTAACTTAAGTTAGTTATTTGAATATTAATATAATTGATTAAATAATTATGTATGTTATATAATCCATATCTTATAGATCTAATTCATGTTACCCTTTTTAAAAAATTAGTTATAGATTTGTTAAGTTTTAGATAACGTAGTAGTAAAGGTAACAGAATCATATTCTGATGATGCTTGACCAGTAGTATTGGTACCCTCTACTCGTGATGATAGCTCACTACCAAAAATATTTTCAGTACTCTTACTTGCTAGTATTTTATCTATGACAACAGTTAATTCTCCACCCTTAAAATCTATAAATTCAACATTCTGTGTTCCTCTTCCTTCAGTTGCAACTTGGGAAGATTTTTTCCATAACTCTTTTCCATTTCCATC
Source organism: Nitrososphaeraceae archaeon (assembly GCA_035253885.1). Classification (GTDB taxonomy): domain Archaea; phylum Thermoproteota; class Nitrososphaeria; order Nitrososphaerales; family Nitrososphaeraceae; genus TH1177. The sequence goes on along the minus strand of DATFBJ010000168.1, from coordinate 1,290 downwards.
ATAAAGAGCGATATCATAATTTTGTATTGGAACAACCCTTTCTAAAATAGAAGGTACAGAAAGACCACCTGAAGTTAAAATATCTCCAGTTTGATTTGATTCTAAATAAGGAACAGATGGAGCAGTTTGAGTAGGTAGTGTAGAATTTAAAAATACAATTTCAATAGGAAAATTATGGACATCATTAGATACTGAAGATTTCAGTTGGATTAAATAATTACCTTTCTCTGATTCCTTTTCTAAAAGAACTGAACTTAATTGCCAAGTCTCTGTAATTCCAGCTTGAGAGAAAATTTCTTGTCCGATAAATACAGGTACTAAATTGCATATTAACAAAAACATAACGAGGGTATTTATTCTCCTCATATTGAATAATGTTCAACATTTAATATAAGTATGTTATATTATTCTGACAGATAAAATTCAACAAAAATATTGAAAAATTTGATTCAGATTGTAATTAAATTTTCGTTTAATTTTATTCAATAAAATATTGAGAAAAAATTTAATTCATTTTAAAAAATTTATACTTTTTTTATTTTTTTAGAATTCAAATAGCTTTTACAATAAGAGTCTACAATACTTATAAAAATTAGATAATTTATTTATCTATATATATAGTATAAAATACTTCTATGGTATATGTTCATATCCCGCGGTAAACAACTAGCCATTGGTATAATATTGACTTCAATTTCAATAGCCTTTTTGAGTTCATATATTAATGTTATAGCTCAAGAAGGGAATAGTATAAAATTATCCGGTATACCAGCTAATTTTAAAGCCTTGTTTATTAATAATCAGACTTTAACTAATCAAACCGAAACAATAATAGACTCTCTTCAGAATGAAATGAAAAGTCTTTCTATTAAAGCATTAGAAAATCTTCCAAGAGGAAGTACACTCGTAACTAATCCAGGAAGTGGTGATATGCAACTTTATCAATTAGAACAAATTGGAAAAGTAATGCAAAGTTTATGGATGGTTAACCAGACCTCCTAAAGTCTTTTATTATAATAAAAAATTAAGTATAGTAGTAAAAAATTAAAGTAATTTAATAATTATTATTACATCCTAATTAATGATTATATATCTCTAAACTTAATTCTATTCTTTTTAAGTTAGTATATTTTATTTTACTGGAAAAATTTTTCATCAAATATTAGTTAAAGATATTAATTTGTTTGTAGTACTTAGTTACTTTCTTTAATGATAGAGACTATCAAAAAAAAACGATAAAAGAGTACCAGTATTTGCTTAGATGATAAACAAAGATCTTGATAACTATAT
>DATFBJ010000167.1:0-4275 GCA_035253885.1 Nitrososphaeraceae archaeon | reverse complement strand
CATTTGATAAAAAGAAATTCCTAATTTGAATGCCTCAAAATCCATATTTTTTATTGATTCAGTATCTGATGAAGATAGTATAAATTCATCTATAATTTTTTTGAATTTAGAATCATCATGATGTTGAAACATAATCTTATCCTTATCATAGAGTTATTAAAAGTTTTTTAGAAATGTTAGTGACTAATGTCTATATTTGAACAATAACACTCCAGAAAGACTAGTGAAAGGATAATCGGATAAATAAAATTAATTTTCATTCGGGTTCGGTGGAAACCATGTGGAATTTTTCATGAGTTAATCATTCATCTACTATAACAATAATAATTATTGGTAGAACTCTGATATAAGCGCCGGGAGAGGGATTTGAACCCTTATCCATCAAATGTGGATTCTATTTTCGAATATTAAAATATTAAGTTAATTGAAAAATTAGAACCTTTGTCAAGATTTCCCTTTATATGCTATTTATTAGTCACGTTAACATCAATGATTTATCTTTGTCTTCGTTTTGTTGGTCTAATAAAAGTAAATGAACTTTAGTTCCAAGTTCGTTCAACCAAATTGATTTGTATATAACACTCTTTTCAATATTTGGATTATTTTTCTTCAGATATTCTATGTATTCTTTATTTGCAGCAGGAATAAATCCAAATAATAGATTAGGATCTATTTTTTTCAATTTTCGCGATAATTTTATTCCATTCATTCTGGACATTTTCAAATCAAGTAAAGCAAGATCATATACATTTTTCTAAATGAATATAAAGCATCAATAGGATCAGTAAAAGCATCTACTTTGTAACCATCATATTCTAGAAATGTTTTAAATAGATTAGTGATATCTTTATCATTATCTACTATCAATATATTTTTACCTTTTGGATTAGACATTTTTACATGTTCTCTTCTCTGCTAGTAAAACCGCAGTATTCTTAATAAAGATTGGAGATAATTATTAACAGTTTAATTTAACAGATTAACATAAAGTCTTGATAGGTTAAAGATTATAGAATTAATAGTATCTAGCGTAAAGATTTGAAGAATCTTCATAAATAATAAATATCTTTGATATAAATATACGCTAAATGATTCCTAAATTGTATCAAGAAGTTATATCAAAGACCAATTATTAATTCGTACCTTCTTCTTGGTCTTTGACATTTCTGACAAATAGTGTTTTTTAACAATATTATTTGTGTAAAATAATATTTATTAATTTTAATTATATATGGATCAATCAATCAATTTATCTTATAAAAAATATTAGGAAAAATTTAACCTTCCTAATCCTACTAGTATATAACTATACTTTTGTCATCCCTTCTTTTTTGTATTTTTCTTTTGCTTCTTTTGTATCAGTTCCTGTCTTTCCGCCTTCTACAATTCCAGTATCTGTACCTCTGTCTACTGCAGTAGGCTCATGAGATGTAATCTCTTCGGGTGACATTGGATCTTTTCCTTTATAATTTTTCTTTTCCTTTTCTTCAGAAGATGTCATACAATAATATCTATTGAATATTCTATTTAACAATTGGATAAAATGAGTAGTTAAAAAGAATGCAAAACTACAATCTCTGATAATCAATTTTTCTAAATAGTAGTTACTATCTTATCTCGTTCTGTTGTCTTAACAAGTAATAACGATAATGTTAGACTAATTGGTCTTTGTTTAATGGTTTCTATTATTCTATATGATTTAATAAAATATAATATAGTAAATCTAAAAAATAATAAAAATAAAAAATTAGGGAGAAATACTAGGAGGCATAACTTTATTTATTTTTTGTATGATATGCTTATTGCTCTTTACAAAATCTTCAAAGATATAATAGGCTTGTTCAACATTCTTACCATAAAAGTTATCATCAGCCCACTTTGCAAAATCTCCTATTGTTTTAATAAAATAAGTTGCAGTGTTTATTGTATCAATTCGTTCCTGTGTCATCTCAAAACCTTTACTATTTTTATTTTTATTTTTATTTTTATTTTTATTTTTATTTTTATTTTTAAACATATTTATTGTATAATAGAATCTATATAGCACGTGTTTAACTTTAAGTATTTCTTTCTTCTTTATCTATATTACTGAGGAGTAATAAATAATAAATCATATTATAGTCATAGCCTGAACTAATAATCAAACGAATGAGAGCAATGGTCCAGACTATGACTTTTCTGATTTATTTCTCCCTCCTGTGATCTTTTTTGTTTTAGTGGAATATGTGATGAGAAGATCACAAGTGTATTTTTCCAAATAGGACATTTTGTTCCGTCCATACTTTCATAATTCTATTGTTCTAGGAAATTTGTAGTAATCTAATTAAATTCATTTTGTGCAATTTTTTTCAGCAATCTTTTCATTTTTCTTTTCCTTTCGATGATAATAGTTTCCTTATCTTTTTCTTTAATTCATTTGAAATTATGGAGGTGAATAAGGAGATAGGATTTGAACCTTGGAGTTAATCTCAGGGGTTTCAATTAAACAAATTGATGTCTCTGGGAAAAGACCAAATGAAGGTCATTTTCTCATCTATCTATCTGATCAGTTATTAGTTTTAAGTGAAAGAAGACAATATTGCTAGAAATAATCTTATTTTACAGACATTAAATATTTATAGATTATGATGCCAAGTTTAGTGTATTTGTTCCTTTCTTAAGTGGAATTTCTAAATATTAATCTTCACATATACCTGGAACTGCAATCTTTTTGAATAAATGTGGCGACATTACTAAACTATTATCATCATATGTTAAAAGTCGTAATTGTGATTCAGGACTATATACTAATTTATTAACTGCTTCCTTATAATGTTCTATCGATTCCCAAACAGCATAAATAATGAATACACTACTCTTTCCAATTCCCTTATGTAGTTGTACAGAGATAAATCCTGGTTGTTGTTTAAAGTTAATAGCGTCTTTCCCCCAATCCTTTACAAACTGTTCAACCTTATCTGGTTCTACATTGAATTTGTTTATGAGAATTATTGAACCATCTATTTCTTTTTCTTCAATCTGCTCTTTAAATTTCACTCTATCATCCATTTCAACAAATTTTATCATAAAAATAAGAAGTATCTAATAGACTAAAGGATTTCTTTTTTTCACCATAATAACAAGAATAATATTGAGTTATTGAAGAAGAAAGGGAAGAATTGAAAAGAAAGTTTGATAATACTAGAAACCAGATAGTTAACACGATAAAGAAATGAATTCCTCTAAAGATAACAAATACATTAGAAATAAAACACCAAAATTACACAAGATCTTGATTATCGTTAGTTTTATTATTTTTATAATTTGGGGCATCTATTTTGTTATACATGTTATTAATACAATAGGAAATAATAATCCAATTTTTAACAGTTTTATATATTCGTCATTATCTTCTATTGCGAAATCATTGTTCTTTTGATATGTCGTTTTAAATCTCCTTCTTTGTGAATAGTTTGAAAAACTTCTGTAGTTACAGAAATTTCCTTGATAAAATATAATGAGTAATTATTTATTTTTTATTCAGTATTAGATAAAATGAAAGACTTAATATTTTCTACAAATTTGTGATTATAGAATATTATTCTTAAAGTGTCCCTCCCTCCCACAAAGTATCTACCCTATTAATAAATCGCCTTTTTTTGAGTGAAATATGCCAAATTTTGATCCCTGGATAAATCAACAAAGTGAAAAAAACCCACTTAAAGAAGAGGAAGAAAATAGTAAGTTTGAAAATTTTCTGTTGTCTTATAGGATGGAATGTCAAAAAACAATAGAACGTAACTCACATCAACATCCTACCTATCTAGAACGTTATCAAAAGATTATAGAAATAATTGATTGGACTTTGAAAAGATATAGAATTGTAATTAAGAGAGATAAAATTCAAATTCAACAACAACAACAAAATGAACAAGATTTAGTAATTATAAATAGAATTAGAGAAGAACTTGAAGAGAAAAGAAAAATTGCTATAAACAAAAATAAGCAATCTGAACTGATAGATGAAATAGCAATGTATAGACTTGAAGAAACTAGTATTGATTATGTGCTATCTGAAATACGTAAATTTGTTTATAATAGTAGGTAATAACCATAATATAATTATAATTTGTAATATGTGTGTGAGGTTTTTTCTATTGAAAATAACTAATAATAGTTCTAAATTTGAAAGCAATATTACTGCATTAAGTAATGGCAAGATAGTAAACAAACCAAAAGGTTATAGATTTCAAATAGGTGATTATCTCATGTACAATAAGGAAAAAGATTTCTATT
>DATFBJ010000166.1:0-7883 GCA_035253885.1 Nitrososphaeraceae archaeon | reverse complement strand
TATTACCATCATAACTTTCTGCTTGAGCTGTTGGAATATAATATATTTCTTTATTAATGATTCCTTTTTGTACTAACACATAGTTGCTTTGGATATCTTGAACTTCACCAAAATCCTCATTATTAATTCCTCTTGCTTCTTTTTTTATAGTTTGGTTCCAATCAATATCATCCAAACCCATATACATTTTACTACTTTACAATTTATTTAATGATTCATTTTTTAATTGTCATCATAGTCTTTTAAGATTTTATTAATAATAAAAGGCTATGACTTCTTATAGATTTAAAGAGACCTGTTGGAATTCTTACTGCTAATATCATTGTATTCTTAAACTATTTAATAATTGAAGGTAAATTATTAGTGATATAGATGCATGGTCTTAAAATTGTAATAGATATGGGATCTACAATAAATAAAGAGCCTGGCTATGATATAAAGGGCAAAATTATAGAGTTATTTGGTATATAGAGTATATACATTAACTAACCAAAATAATATATAATCTATAAACTAATCTGCTAATTTAAAAAAAACATAGATTAATTTGTAAATCTTATTTATATTTACTTATTTTAACTATACTGTCCAAGAACTTAATGGAGGTTCTGTTTGGAGTTCTTTGGACTGAAAAACCAAACTAGAGGACATGTATAGTAATACATGAGCCTCAATGAACCTTCCTCTTTTTTTTGTTTTTGTTAATTTTTTTTTGTTATTGTTATTATCCTTAACTGCTTTAAACATAGTATAGTATAGTATTTGCTTGCCTAAACAAAATTTTCATTTTCAGAAAAAAGAAATACCCATTATACTTAAATAGATTTTTTACATTAGTTAAAGTGTACTTTAGAATGTTTAATAAATCCATAGCCATTGTAGATGATGATCCAGTTTTATTAAATATATACAGCGAGGCTTTAAAGATGAGTGGCTATGATGTTTGTAGTTTCTCTAATCCACTTGTGGCATATGACCATATCAAGGAAAATCCAGATAAATACTCATTGCTAATTATCGATGATAAAATGCCCAACATAAATGGATTATTTATGGGTACCAAACTCTTAGAAATAAAACCAAAAATGAATGTAATCATAATGAGTGATTTTGCTAACTTGAAATGTAATTATAAATTTAACATTCTCAAAAAACGTGTATCGATATCTAAATTAATTGATGTAGTGAATGAAAGTATATCAAAATCTATTTCATATGATAATAAACTCTATAATTCTTTACAATAATTAGTAAAAGTCATAGCCTTCTATAGAGGATAATGAGTGCCATGTAGAGAGACGAAGGCTATCGCCAGTTTCTAATAGGAACGGAAAACCAAAAATAGGTTTCATTTCTACCAGTTTCTCTTTCAATTTGAATAATATTTCTGTAGAATGTTTTTAGCTTTGTCCTATCTTTATTTACAAGTTCAGAATTATCTGAATCTGGTATAATACAAAGTGGTCGTTTATATATAATTGCATTTTCTGTTAGTTTACTCCCAATGGTGAGATTTCTATTAATTATTTTACAAAGATCAAAACCCCATTTATCATATAATTTACGTAAAAAAGAGAGCAATTTCTCCTTTCAATTTGAAGAAGTTGATCTCTATAAATTTCTAATCTTCTATATAGAATTTCTCTTTGTTTGGTTGCTGGATCAACTGGTTGTTTTGTATTAACTTCAGCTTCTTTTTTAAGTGTAGAACTTTGTAAATTAAATTTGAGGGATTTCTATTGGAGATTTAGAATGACTTAATTTTTCTCCAATTTTAGAAGCAGTAGAAGTCAATGTATTTCTGAAAGATGAAACTTTTGAATAAGATTTCATTAGAGATGAAATTGTATCTATGGAATTAGTAGAGATAGTATTAAGATCTTTGTTAATCTTTGTGCCACAATCTGAACAAAATTTAGCTGTATTATAGATTTCATGCCCACATTCAGAACAAAATGTCACAGATTTATTTCATAAAATATATTATTTGCATGAATTTAAAGTTTTAAGGTAAATAATTTCATATAAAATAAATTAATTTAATATTATCATTGAAAAATAAAAATTTATGTGTAAAAATAACAAAGCATAACAAGAAAATAACAATTGTAACAAGTAAGTATCAATAGAAAACAAGCAAGAAACAGGAAAGAGATGTCAGGTTTTATAAGCATTTTTTCTATAAACATTGTATTGCTAACTAGAGATCAAAAAGAAGCAATAGTTATCCAAATGCTTAAAGAAGGATATTCAATTCGTGAAATAGCTAAAGAAGTTCATATGTCATTCTCAGCTATTGGAGAAATTAAAAGAAAAGTATTTGGAGAATCTGCCTCATATAAAAAGAAGAAAAAACTATCTAAAGGTGCACAGGCTTTAGAACTATTCTCTAAAAATAAAACATCAATAGAAGTCTCCATTGAATTAGATTTAGATCCAAAAGATGTAGAGAAAATTTATATAAATTATTTAGGTCTTAAGGGCTTAACTCATCTAGTAAAAATTCATCAAGATTTAGGAAATTATTTGCCTGATTTTATTAGTTTTTATTGGTCATTCAGAGAAGAAGGAGCCGATAACAAAAAAATAAAAGAAATTTTTGATATATCTAATAGAGTACCTTCACTAAAATCAGAAATAAAGAGATTACAAAATGAAAGAAATATTCTAGAAATACAAAAGAAACAAAAGCAACAAAATTATATATGTTGTCAAATTTTGCATATTTTTATCATTCTCTATCTTTGATTTATCTGAATCCACAAGAAATGGAGATGATTGATAAGATATTATTACTTCGAATGATGCTGAAACAATAGAAGAATTTGTATCTACCCTTAAAAGAAGTTGATCTTATAGAGCCAGGAAATTTGTTTTTGGATGTGTTACTTCTGATGAATTTCCTGATCAAAATTCAGATTGTGAAAAAAGAATAATAACAGATTTATCTAAGCCAGACAGGTATGTGCAAGATTGGATAGTGCTTGTAAATAAATAAAATAATGAATAAAAAAGAAATATTATTTGATCGCAAATATGACACTTTGAAGATATTCAAAATTATAATAATAGTAGGAATTTTAGTTGAATTAGCCCGCCACTACAAGATTATTCAAGTAACAGATCACATAAAGTCTATGGGATTGCACGATGCAAAAGAAAATCCAGGAAGTAGGTTTACTTGTATATTACTCCCCTTTTCAATATTTGTTATTTTTTCTGGTACTATAACATAACTATTTGCTCTAGTCATAACTGTCATATTTGAAGTTTCTCCAGTAATTGGTTCAGCCTTTATTTTATTGTTAGTTTTTGAATATGATAAATGGATATATAATATTTTCATAAAATTTTGAAATTTCTTTCTAGCACTCCAATTATCAGTAATTTGAGCATTTATTATCGCTTTATTATTATAAGATAATCCAATTAAAGATCTAATTAGTGGTATAGACAATACAATGAAAGCATTAACAGCTCCTTGAATGGGACCGGGTAATATAATAATAGGCTTATATTTTAATACAGCAATTTTAGTTACTCTTCCTCTATCCAATTTGATTCCATCTGCAAGAATTCCAGGCTTTCCCATAGAATTGATAGATTCTACAAGCAGGTCCTTATGTCCAATAGAAGATCCTCCTATTGTAAGAATGATATCAGTTTGAGATATTGCACATTTTATCTTATTTTGAATTTTGTTAATATTATCAGATGTTATTCCTAGATCAACAGGAGTTCCTCCAGAAGCTTCTACTAATGTAGAAATTATTTCACCATTAGTATTGAGAATCTTCCCTTTGATAACCTCTTGAATATCATTGGTTAGTTCACTTCCAGTTGGAATTATTGCAACTTTTGGTTTTTTAAAAATATTTAGTTTTTTAATACCACTTAGGTTTAACAAAGCTATATCTTGAGTTCGAATTAAATGTCCTTTTTTAAACAATAATTTATTTTTAGAGATATCCTTTCCTCTATGAGATATAAACGATCCCTTGGGAAATTCAGAAAAAATTTTTACTGATCTATCAATTACATTAAACTGTACATATTCAATAGGGACGATCGTATCAGATTGTTTAGGCAAATATCCCCCTGTGGGAATTCTGGCAGCTTGCCCTCTTTGTAAAGGTTTGATTTTAATTTTTCCAAGGTTGACATCATTTATTACTTTCAGTGTTACCGGTTTCAAATGTGAAGCTCCTTTTATATCATTATAAAAAACAGCAAAACCATCCATGTGTGAAGAATCATGTATTGGAATATTAATTGAAGAAATAATATTATTATATAAAACTCGACCTAACGACTCTTTAGTATTTACTTGTTCAGACAGAGGGTGAGAAATAATATTTTTTCTTAATTTGATAAATGCAGTTCGAATGGATAAATATGAATAAGACTCCTTTCTATGCATAAGTACTATCAAAATAAAAGTAATATAATATGTTCTTTTATTACAAAGTATTCTTATTTTGAAATATTATATTTTTTAACTTTTGAAATCTATTAATTCATCAAAATATAATGTTAAAATTCTTTCTTAATATATTTTTATTAACAAATGCTTTAATAATCAAGTCATTGAATCTTAATTATCATAATACATACTTTTCAAAAATCAATTTAATTTCATGGATTAGAAATGTGCATATTGTATCGTTATTAAATAATTCTAATTACTAGTATTCTTTAAATAACTTTTTTCAAAATACTAATTTATGAAAAGTAAAGAAGAATTTGTGTTGATAAAAATAATATCATCATTAATAATCTTTGTTCTAGTAATAATTTCGGTAAATTCTCTTTCTATAAAAGTATTGGCTTTAAATGAAGATTCTATAGCTATTACTACTACGCCTTCCTATGACAATAAATTAATAAATAATGGAAATAATAGTTTGATGCTGCCAGGAAGTAACATGACTTTTGGTTCATCATTAGATAATGCTAAAATGCATTTAATAGAAGCAATAATGGATATTGAGAATAATAATATCAATGGAGCATTAATGCAATTGAATATGACTAGTAACTACATAGAGATACACGAACAGGAGATGGCAGATATGATACTTATAATAAATAAGATGAAAGAAGTAGATAAAAAATAAAATAGTTAATGAGAACCTTTCTTCAAATGCAAAAAAGGTAATTAAATATAGAACAGAACAAAGATTATTTTATTATTTATAATAGTGCTCTTTACCGAATTGATTTTTAGTTTCAGAATATTATATCTAAAAAAAGAAAGCTTAAATCATTTATTCTATAATAAATTTTGTGTCAAAAGGACATCGCAAGTCAGTTTTATTTTCTTTCTCTGTAGGAATTGTTGCAGGGCTTGTATCTATGGCTATATTAATTATGATCAAAGTATTTGCTGGTGGATTATCTCTACCTGAACTTGCATCACAAACATTATTTTCACTAACTCCTGGAGAGTTTGAATCTCAAGCAATAGAAACTTTTGGTCCTCTTGCTAAATATTCTACTTTTATAGGATCAATAATAGTTACTATAATAATCCTTGGTATATTTGGGATTCTTTCAGATAAATTATATCACAAATTTAATTTGAATCGCTACATACTAAAGGCTATCTCTTCTTTTGCATTAACTTTTGGAATCTTAGTTATAATTTCCATTATATTTGTAACAATAATTCAAGTTAGGAGTGGATCTCAAACAATTTCAATTCAACCTATCATTCTTTCTCTTATTCCATCACAAATAGCATATGGATTGATTCTTCCATTGTTTTTGAGAAAACCAAAAGATAAAGTAGAAGAACAGAAGCCTTATTCAAAACAACAACAAACAATAATAGAAAATACTAAAGAAGAAAAAGAAGAAGAAGAAGAAAATAAAAATTATAGTAGAAGCGATTTTATTCGTCTTATTCTTACATCTATTGTTTCTATTCCAATAATATATTTTGGATTAAATCGACTATTTTCACCACAAGCAGTGGAACAACAACAACAACAACAACAATTTCAATCTGATATGTCCAAATTATTACCACAACCACAACAATCAGGATCAATACCAGCCGAATTTAAAGATCCAGCACTTGCACCATTACTTGCTTCAGAAATAACACCTACCTATCTATTCTATAGAATAGATATAAATCCTATTGTTCCTGAAATAGATGTAAATTCTTGGAATTTGCAGATTAAAGGAATGGTTGATAATCCATTAAAATTGACCTATGATGAAATAAGATCTATGCCTGCAATTGAAGAATTTGTAACCTTAGAATGTATAAGTAATAAAATAGGAGGAGACCTTATTGGTACTGCACTATGGAAAGGAGTACGGCTCAAAGATATTCTTGAAAAAGCAAAGATTGTTCCTAGTGTAAAATATATAGTATTTCGATGTTCTGATGGTTACGATGTAGGTGTTCCATTAGATAAAGGACTGATGGATGAAACAATAATAGCATATGAAATGAATTTAGCTCCCCTAACATCTAAGCATGGATTTCCTGTTAGAGCTATAGTACCAGGCTTATATGGAATGATGAATCCAAAGTGGATCACAGAAATAGAATTAGTTGATAAAGTATATGAAGGATATTGGCAGAGAAATGGATGGACAAATATTGCTAACTATAATACTGGATCATCAATAGTTATACCTGGACAAGCTCCAATAAGACATAGATTTAGAGGTCTAGATGAAATTCCCTTATCCACATCAAATGAAAGAGTGCCAATTGCAGGAATAGCATTTGGAGGCGACAGAGGCATTTCAAAAGTAGAAGTTAGTACTGATGGTGGTAAAACATGGAAAACAGCTAAAATCAAGGAACCGTTCTCTCAATACACATGGGTATTATGGACAGGAGGATTCATTCCAAAAGAAGGAATAGATAATTATAAAATTGTAGTAAGGGCTACAGATAAAAAAGGAAAAATTCAGACTTCTGAGGTAAGAAAGCCATTTCCAGATGGAGCCACTGGATATCACACAATCAGTATATAGAGTATGCATAAATCATGGTAGATATTATTGTCAAATTAAAGCCATAGCCCTCAACTGGTACTAAGAGCATTGGAAGGAAGAGGACTATGGTATGCACGCGTTCTCTACCTATTAGAGGTATATATTATATTGTCAATGAAATATAAAAATTTTCAAAGATAGTATAGCCATAGCCTAATAACATGAGTACAACACCTGCCTACTAGTAGTAGATGATTAGGATATGACTGGTGTCGTATTTTTGTGGTTGTCCTGTTTCTACTATATAGTCAATAAATTATTTAGTAATTTGAGATAATTTATTGGTAAAAGAAGAAGAGAAGCCATAACCCTCTAAGGAATAGCACTTTAGAAGGCTATGGTCCCTGTGAATATTTTTTGTGTGCCTTTGATGTTATTGTATATTGCTATTAAAAATGTATAAAAAATTGTGGAAAATTTAATTGATTAATTAGTAAATTGTCATAGCCCTCTACATACTAAACCCAATGTAAATGTAGATAGAAGGCTATGACTGTGCAATTTCTTCCTATGATATTAGATGTGTTTTCAATACCTAAAGATACTATTTATGACTTGAGAAACTGTATTCTTCTAGAATTTTAAATATTATAGTCATAGCCTGAACCATAATGATGAGAGGTGAATTGATGAAGTATAGATGATAGATCGGTAGGTCCAGACTATGACAACAACTCTTGACATGTTTTTGTTTGTATTTGCCTAGATTCCTTGTGATTGAAGGTAAAATCTTTTGAAAGTTGATTCATATATTGATTGCTTGATCTTGCTATTTATTTTGAATATCTATATTAATTTTAAATATGATATCACTAGAGTAATAGATCAATAAATCTCATAAAATAAAAAATAAAAAAATTAGT
>DATFBJ010000165.1:0-3528 GCA_035253885.1 Nitrososphaeraceae archaeon | reverse complement strand
AACATCAAAGAAACAGAATAACAATAGAAAGAATTCAAACTGAAGGATATTGCTTCTGACTTTATTGAAGCACAAAAAGAAGTAGTAGGTTCTTTTCAATCACAAATAGATAAAGAAAGCGGAACCTTTTATGCCTTTTGGGATTTGTATAACCCACAGAGAATTGCTGAAATAAAGTATGAAAAAGAAAAAGCTTTATTATAAGATAAAATGGAATATAATATTAAATAATTTTATATTTTAAAAATGGATATAAGATAAAAGTTAAACAAATGATAGCAAATGATAGATGACAAATGTGATGAACATAGTTCAGTAGATTTATTTGTTAATACTGTTGTATTTGTAGATAATACGATATAGTTATATTCTAATAAATAATTAAGAATAAAATTTAACTTTTAGAATATGTTTTTTTCTCCTAATAAAATACCTCACTATCGCATTAAATTAAGAAATGTAATTGGTTATTAATAATATATCCTTGATTAATAAAGATAAATATAGTAATAGTAAATCAATTTAACTAAATTCAATTTCAAATAGGATTATAATTAGCTTTTCTCCATTATCATATAGGTACATTCTTCTATGTCAGTAGGATCCATACGTAATAATAAAGGATAATCACATCTTACACATCTTGTATAGAGAAATCCCTCCTGACATTTGAATAAATTTTTTTCATCTTCAACAGATACATCGTGTCCACTGAGTGTACAATTAATTTGTTTTAATGATGAAAGTAAAAATTGTGTCATATAATTTAATATATTGTCCCTATAATTAACCTTGTCCTATAAATTTATATAGTAAAAAACTAATTTTTATAAAAATTAGAAAAAAACTATTAGCTAATTTGTTTAATTATATTAGCTTAATATTATAACTTTCCTTGTGAATTTGCCAATATCTTAATTTTTCAAATATATTTAATTGAACAATTTAAATTTTGTATATTCTACACTGTAATTATTACCATAAAAAAATATTCTAATAATTATTATTTAACTCACTTTTAAAAGTGTATGCATAAACATACATTTTTTGATATTAATATATATCTAAAAATAGTTATTATTTCTATGGCCAACTATCAACAGTACTTTAATAACCAAAATTATAAATTATGCAATATTCATAATAATACTTCAAATGATAATACCACTATTATCATTGGTGTTAGAGAAACCAACTATAAAGATAAAAAAAATTTCAAAATAATTTAAAATAGAAACAATTTGGATTTCATTAACAGGCATTTTTTATAACAATGTCTTCTTTAACATGAGTTATGAAAATAGAATTTGTTATTGCATATACAGAAGAGAAAATCAAGTATAGATAATATGTTTTTATTTTTATTAATTTTCCTTATCCATCTATATATTTACGAGCATCAGATTTTTCATTTGGAGTACTTAATGTAAATGTTATTATATAATATTGTATGATTGGTTGATATTTCTCTTCTAAAAACTGTTGTTTTCAATTCATGAGCTTTGTGAAAACTTACTAATTTGAATTGTTAGCAGATTATTCTTTCAGAAAAGGAAAATATAGAATTAGAAAAAAATATAGCTATGTGCATATTATAAAGATTTGTGCTTGTAGATTTAAATATAAATCAAACAAGCTTTTAATAAAATAAAGATATATTATATGTTATATTATTTCTTGTGGCATTAGTAATTATCGAGATGCTAATCTATTATCTACTATTGATTCAATTCTACCAGTAATGATTATTTTATCAGATTATTTTATTGCTATTATATTATAAATATTTGCATTTCTTGTACTTGGTTTACATATTCATTTTCATTTTCATGAGTCATGGAAAAATTCCATTAACTAAAACCTTCATTTATATTAATGTTATTCTTAAATAGAGGTAAAATGTGGATTTCTAAATCTTTAAATACTAATTGTGTTTTCTTTACTCATTATATTTATTATTTATCATCTACAATCATATTATCTTAACAAAAATAAAATAAAGAAAAATGATAAAAGTAGTTGCAAATCAAATTAAACTAATAAATAACTTAGTTAATCATCCTACATTTCATAATATAATAACCATTGTTATATTATTACAAGCTGCAGTATTAGCCTTTGAAACATTTTCAGAATTTAAAAATTATGTTCTATTATTTGATTACATTAATACATTTGTATTATCTATTTTCATTATTGAAGCAATATTAAAAATTACTGCACTTTATCCACAGTCCTATAACTATTTTAAAGATGGTTGGAATATTTTAGATTTTTTTATAATTGTCATATCACTTATACCATTTACAGGAGGTTTTACCACAGTCGCTAGGTTGATTAGATTACTAAGAATTACGCGTCTCACTAATAGATCAAAAGAGATGTCAGTAATGGTTATGACAATAGTCAAATCTTTGCCAAGCATGGTTAACATATTTTTACTTCTGACACTTCTCTTTTTCATTTATGGTATTGCAGGATATCATCTATTCCATACTATAGATTCAGAACATTGGGGAACATTACCAAAAGCTGTAATAACCTTATTTAAAATATTAACTTTAGAAGGATGGATTGAAATAATGAATCCAGTAACAGATGTTAATCCACTAAATGGACTTTTCTTTGTAAGTTTTATTATAATAGGAACATTTATTGTTATTAACATATTTGTTGCTATTATCGTGAAGAAATCTGAAGAAGCCTATAAATATATACAAAGTGAATTTCCAAATAAGAGAACTCAAAATGAAATACTTGACGAAATAAAAGAAATTAGAAAAAAGATAGAAAATCTTGAAGAAAAGATATCGAATAATAAAGAAAAATATTTAAAATAATATCTTAAGCTATTAAATTTAATTGATTAATTAGAAATATCATATTAATCATCTCTACTTATTTCAGTAATTGCAATTCAATACGTAACAGAATCAAATAAATTCCCAATCACATTATACCAAAAAAATAGATAAAAGCATAAATTACCAAGATCTATATTCCATTTAAATAAATAAAAAATTTTATATTCTTTCCTAGTGATTTAGAGAAATATTATTTGTTGTTGTTGTCTTTTATTTCTTAATTAGAACTATATTATGTAACTAATAACAATATAAATATATATTAGTTTTATAGGTGCTTTATTTGAAAAATTAGTAGCTATTTCAAATAGCGATTTATTAGTGAGGATAATAATTATGGAGTTGGATTCAATAACCAAAATAATATCTTATAATATTGAAGGGTTCGAAATCACATCATATCTACATTTATTTTCAAAATTCACTAATTAAAAAATTACAAGTTTACTCTATTTGTAAATATAAATTATATAGAAAATTTTTTTGCTAACTTATTCTTATAATTATTTATATGTGATATTATCCTAACAACGTTATGGATTCAAAACTCCATTCAATAATAATTTCATCAATTCTTGCATTTGTTTTAATTGCAGGAATACCAGCAGCATTTGTTAGTGTATTGGCACAAGGTGAAGGTGGCGACACCACTGGTGGAATGACT
>DATFBJ010000164.1:0-6768 GCA_035253885.1 Nitrososphaeraceae archaeon | reverse complement strand
CGGTAGACAATTAAATAATATATTTGTTTCAAATTTTTACTTAATATTTATCTACCAAGATAAAATAATCAATTATTCTGATAGAAATTGTTACCGACTTTAATTAATAAATAATAAAAAAATTTAATTAAAAATATTTATTTAATAAGTAGTTTCATATATAATATTTAAGGACAACATTTTAGAATCCTTGCTTTGTTCTATTGGATTTCTGTTCTTGTTCCATCAGGATTATATCTATAAATCTTTCCCTGTTCTTCATCAGCAGTCTTTTTGTGCGAACCATCACAAAAAGGTTGATTATTACTTAATCCACACATGCAAATCCATTTACTTTCATTTCCTACTTTTACATCCATAGGTCCTCTATCTTCTTTTTTTACAAGTCTAGCCATATATCTTGTAACATAACAAAATATAATTATATTTTATTTAATTATTTTTAAATCCTCTTATATATCTCAATTCTATGAACTATTATAATTTCAAAAAAATGAAGGCTAAAAACACTTTTTTTTATCTTTTATTCAATTTTAAATAATATATTATAAAAATACTAATACAATTATTAATTTTTTAATGTACAATTATAATTTTATTTTGTTAAAGATATTTTACAAATTGAAATACAATATATGACTAATTATTATCATTTTAGCATCTTTTTGCTAAACATTGAAGAAGATAAAAAAATAGATTTTTATAGATTAATTTTTTAATTATTTTACTAATATATGATAGCGAAATATTAAAATAAAGACTTCTAACAAAAGAAAAATATAATTGCGTTCTATTTATTATTGTGTATATAGTATAGTTGTTGTTATTCTTTTTTCTTCCATTTTATTAATAAATAATAATAATTATTTTGAAAAAAATGATAATAATAATAATAATATTTATAACAAAATCGATTTTTTCAATTTTAAACTTCTACAAAATTCTTATGCAGTTGAGGAAGATAATGAAGATGATAAAGATGATAATAATAATGATGATTCAGATGACAAGAAGGACAAATCCTCAATTTTTAATATTGTAGCTGTAGGAGATTGGGATTGTACTGGAGAAACAGAAGATACAGTTGATAATATTATAGAGCAAGATCCAGAACTAGTTTTAGCTCTTGGTGATTTCTCATATAATGGAGATGCGGATTGCTGGTTTGAAATAATAGAACCTATAGCAGATAAAACCAAAATAGTTTTGGGAAATCATGAAGATGAAGAAGATTATATGGATTTTTTTGGATTAAAAGAACAATACTATTCTTTTAATTATAAAAATATGCACTTTTTAGCATTATCTACAGAAACCGATTATGATGATGATTCTGAACAATATCAATTTGCTATCAGAGACCTTGAAAAATATTCTAAAGATCCATTTATTGATTGGATTATTGTATTCTATCATCGACATATTTATGGATCTGGATCTCTTGAAGAGGATACAGATTTTAGAGAGATTTATCATCCTCTATTTGACAAATATAAAGTAGATTTAGCTTTACAAGGTCATCTCCATGTTTATGAGAGAACATATCCTATTACTTTTAACAACGAAGATGATGATGAACCAATAGTACAAGATAATAATCCTACTAATATCTATAAAAATCCAAAAGCTCCAATTTTTCTAACTGTAGGAACTGGTGGAGCTCATGATATGATATTATCTTCTTTAGATGATTTTGTAGCTGAAGGAATTGATGGTACATTTGGAATACTAGATATTGCCCTAGAAAGTGATCAAAAGACATTAGCAGGTACTTTTATTGAAAATGGAAAGAAAAAAGAAGTTATGGATGAATTTAAAATTGTAAAATAATAAGGTAAAAGTTGAAATTTTTCTTTATAAGACAATTAATCTATCAATTAAGTTATTTGAGTATTGTCTACAAAATAAGAAATTATAATATAAAGGAGGAATAATCAAATTTTATTATTAATATAAAATATATATAGATGATAGAAATTAATACAATAAGATATTAAACCCTTTAGAATTGTACTGTTGTTATGATTAATCGTTACTTAATTACTTCTTTTATACTTTTTATTTCTTTTATACTATTATCTATATTTATATCCAGAACAAGTTTTAATGAAGATCATCCTTTAATATTCTTAGATAAATCTGTTAATTCATTTTTTATTTCAGCAAATTCTTTAAATAATTATTTTAGTCAATTTATGGTTTATGTAACTATTTATGGAAGAGAGTATTTCTGGGGTCCTATCTTGTTAGCCTTGTTTGTATTAGGCGGATGGATAGGAAAAAAAACTGCAATTATAACAGGATTATCGATCTTAATTTTGGTATTGATAGGTGGAGAAATTAAAAATATAATAGATAGAGATAGACCAGAGTTATTAACTAATTATGTATATCTCTTAGGAGAAGAACCAAAAAAATCATTTCCATCTGGACATGCATTAATAGTTTCTGCTGGAGCAACTGGAGTAATATCTTTGTATCGTGGTACTATAAGAAGAACAATAATCTCTTTATTTTTGGTCATAGAAGCAGCATTAGTAATTTATTCTAGAGTTTATTTAGGATTACATTATCCTCTCGATTCAGTAGGTGGTATTTTTTTAGGAAGCTCAATAACTTTCTTGTTGGTAGGATTTCAAAATCAAATAGATATTTTATCCAAAAAAGTATTTTATATCATAAAGGCAAAAATAGTAAAATAACTAGATGAAGAGTCGCATATCCTAATATATTATATTTGAATTTTCATGTTTATATTCATACAAACAATTCTCTTTCTTTATTTAGTCTAGATTCGATTATAGTAGTTAGATATTTCTTTTTTTTATGAAGTCTTATATCTTTTTTTGTACTATCTATTTCATATATATGAGATTTATTATTAATATTTAATTGGGTCTATTAATAAGACAAAAAAATAAAAAATTAAGATTCAATTTTAGTCATTAAAGTATACAAAGTTTCTATAACGCAAAACTATTTCAATTAATTTAGCTTTAACAAAGTTATTTTATTTAAAAATTCCATTTTTCAGTTATTCCAT
Source organism: Nitrososphaeraceae archaeon (assembly GCA_035253885.1). GTDB lineage: Archaea > Thermoproteota > Nitrososphaeria > Nitrososphaerales > Nitrososphaeraceae > TH1177. The sequence continues at coordinate 3,725 of DATFBJ010000164.1, read as the reverse complement.
TCCACCAGGATTTATATTTACTAGCATCAGTATTTATCTCTCCTTCAATTCGATTATTTAGTGCAAAGAACATATTTTCTAAAGCGTCAATTCCACCATCGGAATAAAGTTCTTGGCCAATCTCAAAGAATCTTTTCTTCTGTGATTCGATTTTTTCTATTTCATTTGAATTTGTAATACAGAATGTCAATATGTCATAAAGTTCCTCTTCTAGGTATGCATCCATTTGTATAATATTATATTTACATGTCTTATAAAAATCCTATTTAGTAGATCCTTTTTTCGTATTGTATGATAATTGATATTTTAATATAACAATTTTGAATCTTTATGATATCATATCATTTTTTTTATATTTACAGACATTTATTTTTAATTTATAAAGTAGAATCATTATCTAATTATAAAGTATTTCTCATAATATGTATATCTAATAATTTTTAATGTAAATTAAATAAAGATAATCTTTATTTTTGATATTTTGATATTATTAGAACTCTTTTTGTTGAAATAATTTATTTTTTCTAATATAATCTCTTAATTGATGTGATTCATCTCCATACGCTCTAATACTTTCTTTTTTTCCATTTTCAGAAATTAAGGTTATAGTAATAATATTAATTTCAGCATCAGATCCGAATATCGGTGGATGTACTTTCTCAATCTTATAATTATTGTCAATTAACTCTTGTAGTTTTTTAATGGATGTTAATTCCATGATCATTTAAAGATATTTAGTATATAAGTGATTTAGCATTCCTTAGCATTTTTATATTTGTTAATTATTTTATATTATTAAATTATCATCAAATATGGTGGATGGCTTTTTAAATAAAATAAGATAATTTTTAAAATTTAATATTTATCACTTATACTTTTTTCAAATTTGTGTTAAATTATTATTTTATTATAAACTATTAGAATAATAATATGAAATAGCTATAATAATTTTAACACAAGCAAATTCTCTCTTCGAGAACCTATGTATCATGTTTAGTAATTAATTTAAAAACAAAAAGTAGATCCCACACTTGTTTGGATGTATTTTTGAGGCATTGATTTGATTATCTCATTAGAAGCCTTCCAGCCTGTGCAGTGACATGGAATTATATATTCTGGGTTAATCTTCAGAAGTTCACTGACTGTCAAAGGTATAGATTCTTCATATCCCTCTCCTGTTAAATGAAATCCACCGATAATTGCATAAACTTTCTTTATTCTTGTAACTTTTGTAGCATAATTTACAGTATTTATTATGCCAGCATGACTGCAACCAGTTAAAATAACTAGACCTTTATTTTTTAATAACATTACTAAAGCTTGATCATCTTTAACAAAAGGATCTGCAATGAGGTCATTCTCATCTTTTCCTTCTTTGTATTGTAATGGAAATCCTTTTTCAAACTTTGTAACTCGTGGTATTTCTCCAGTTATTAATATTCTGTTATTATTATTATTATTATTTTTATTCGATATATCATTGTCTATATCATTATTGTGATTAATTTTTGTTTTTAGTCTTGGTAAATAGTTTATATCGCTATTTTTTATTATTATTCCTCCAAATTTTTTAATTTCTTTTTCATCTAATGTGTCCATTTTTGCTTTTCTTCCATCCGGAAAAACAACCCATCGTCTAAGAAATGCATCTGGATGTGTAATAATTTCAATAGGTTTATTAATTTTTTTGAGGACACTAATAAGGCCAGAAATATGGTCAAAATGTCCATGGCTCAGGATTATTGTTTCAATATCTTTAAGATTTATACCAAATATATTTGAATTATAAATTATACTATTTTTGCTTACGCCGGTATCAAAAAGAAATTTCTTTAATATTTTTTTATCTTTGTATTTATAAGATATTTCTACTAATGTTGAAAAACCATGTTCTGCAATAGGTGGTTTATTAAATCTCTTATTGCTTATTAATGGGGGTCGTTTTACTAAAGATAAATTAGGTAATAGTCTATCAGTTATATTATCTACTAAAATTGTAATTTTTATATTATCTACTTCTTGAAGCACATTAAATTTATTTCCAGATTGTATTAATAATTTTCTTTTATTAGAGCATAGTTACTTTACTGAAATTCCTTCTTACACTTTTATTTTTGAGGTGTCTATAAATTTCAAATTCGCATTATTAGTAGAATTTGGATAATCATGAATTTTGCAGAAATAGCATCCAAGAGCTAAAAATTAATTTCATTTATTTTATATTTTGATTAATCTAAAAAAGATTCTCAATACATGAGATGATCATCTACATTGTTGTTGATATTATTTAGTATAAGTTATATTGTTTCCTTTGCTAATTCTAATCATTAAATATTTTATTTACAATTTATGAATGCATAAGAAGGGATGTAAAAATCTCCAATACTGCGATGTAGATGTAAGATAATTAAATAAAATCATTATTTTTACATCTACTATAATAATAATCCATTTTTCAACTATCCTACATTACTACACCAGTAATATCCATAGAGCACCTCTGCAATTGCCATAGTCTTCTACTGTATTTATGTTGATTGCTCCTTAGAGGGATATATAAATAGAAGACTATGGCTTTTTATTACTACGCTATTATATGTTTGATTCTTTTATTCTATAGAAATTATCGCCATCTATAATTTTTAGTTTATATAAACACCTCTAGATCTGAATTTTTAGATATATTATTTTGATTAATTTACATTTTGTATTTATTAACTATAACAATAAAAAAATTTCTGTCTTTCAAGATATTATACAATATTAGTTAATAGTAGTTACATTTTAAAAAATAAATAAAAGAAATTGTTGTATATGATTGATAAAAATTTAAATGATGAAACAAGTCTATTTTTATCTAGTATTATTATCCTGTGATGTTATGAACATTCTTCTACCTGTTAATCCAGCTACTATTATTTGGATTCCTGTTATTAGAAGAGCTATTGCTATTACAAAGGCTACAAATTCAAAGCCAATTGCGGGGAATACCAATATAAATATGGCTAGAGCAATTTCAATTGCGCCTACTCCTATAGTAAAAGCTCTATCTAGTTTACTTTGTTCTTTATGCCTGAGACCATGAACAACTCTTGAAATACCATCAAACAGTAATGCAACTGCAACTAATATAACCAAGAAAAGAGTTGTTCCCACAGGAAATGCCATTGCTATTAGCGCAAGTATGATTACAAGTATACCCAATCCTAAATTTGAATAACGTGCTCTATCTTTTACAAAGATACCTGATAAAACTTTTTCAATTCCTACTATTAATAAAAGAATAGAAACAAGAATTACAACAGATACTACTGATATTATCGGATTAATCATAATTAATATTGCTAGGATAATTGCCAATGCCCCTATTCCAATTTGAGCAGCATACATCCATTTAGGGCGATCACTTTTACTCAACATGTGTCCAATTATATAAAAACAATTCATATAAATTTTGCTATATAAGATTATATAATTAAATTAATTATTTAATTCACTGATAATTTTAGCTAAATATTATCAAGTATTTAGTAATTATTATATAAAATACTATAAAATGGGATTATAAAAAGGAATTATATTCCTTTAAATGTAAATTTATTTATATAAGGACGAAAATTTTCATAAAAAAGTAAATCAATTTCTTTGAATTGTAAATTAGAACAATAATACCTTATCTCATCTAACCATTCATAATTTGCATCGGTCACCCCCGGATTATTATC
>DATFBJ010000163.1:0-15013 GCA_035253885.1 Nitrososphaeraceae archaeon | reverse complement strand
TATCGCGTGAAATTAATTGATTGTTGATCTAAACCTCACAGGAAAGCATGTAATTGTAATTGGAGGAGGAGTAGAAGGTAGTAGAAAGGTTAGAGGTCTATTAGGTCAGAACTGTAAAATTACTGTAATTACTGAACGATCAAATTCATATCTTGAAGAATTATCCAATGAAAAAAAAATAGAGATAATAAAAATGAAGATAAAAAGTGCTCGTGTATTAGATAATTATAATGATATTTTCTTGATATTAGCTGCTACTGATGACAAAGAACTAAATAGACAAATTGTGGAAAAAGGACGTTCTATGAAGTCATTTGTTTATGCCGCCGACGATCCTCCTGTAAGTGATTTTTCATATGCATCAATCATAAACATTGAAGGAGTTATGCAAGTGGCAATTTCTACCTATGGAAAAAGTCCGATAATGGCTCGTAAACTAAGAATAAAAACAGAACGTATTTTAAGAAGAATAATAAAGCAATCAGATATAGAGAATACTAAACTACAGGAATTTGCAAGAATGGCTGCACGACCAAGAATTAAAACGGTAACAGAACGTAAAAAATTTCTTTATTCTATAATAAATGACAAAAATATCCAAAGTTTAATAAATGAGAACAAAATAGAAGAAGCAAAGGTTGCAGCTATAGAACTATTGAACCATTGGAGTGACTCAAAACAATGACATTAGTTAACAAATCAGTTGATTTACTCAATTTTAGGATAACCTATAAAGAAGCGCCTATTCACCTTCTTGAAAAATTTACCTTTAAAGATATTAATAGTGCCTATGAAACATTTCTTGAACATTTGCAATTGAAGGAATGTCTGATTTTACAGACATGTAATCGTGTTGAAATTTTCGCAGTTGTAGATGAAGGATTGGATTTACAAAAAATTATATGTTACTGGGCTACTTATTCTAATTTATCTACCGAAGAATTTTCTAAGATAGTGGAAATCGTAAAAGGCGAGAAAGTTATTGAACATCTTTTAAAATTAGTTTCAGGATTAGATTCTTTAGTAATTGGAGAAGATCAAATTCTTGGACAAGTAAAAAGATCATATGAATTTGCTCGAAACAATAATTACCTTGGATCTTTTCTTTCAATAATTCTTGAAAAATCTATAAAAGTAGGAAGCAAAGTAAGAGCATTGACAGGAATTAATAGAGGAAATGTTTCAGTTGGATCGGTAGCAGTTAATCTAGCAGAAGAATCACTTAACAGACTAGATGACAAGAAAATATTGCTTATAGGCTCAGGCGAAGGAGCAAGTCTTATAGCCAAAGCATTAAAACGACGAAATCTTTCTTTTCTAATTACTAGCAGAACATTTGAACGCGCTAAATCATTTACTGAATCTCTCGCAGGTATACCAATAATATTTGAAGATGCAATGAATTCTCTGCCTTTAATTGATATTATCTTTGTAAGTACGATAGCACCCTATTATCTAATAACATATGAAAGGATAAAGAAAACAATGGAAACAAAAAATTCATCTTTGTTAATTTTTGATTTATCCAATCCGAGAACAGTAGAAGATTCTATTTCACATATTAATAATGTTTCTTTAGTCAATTTAGATCAAATAGGAGATATTGTTCAAAAAAATATTAAATGCAGGAGAAAAGAGGTTCAATCTGCAGAAGAAATCATTACAAATGAAATGAGGAATGTGGATTTGATATTAAAAAGAAAAAAGGCAGATCCAGTAGTTATATCGGTATTTCGTAATGTAGATAAAATAAGAGAAAGAGAGTTGAATAAAGCTCTTTCTATTCTTGGACCCAAAATTGGTCCCAAAGAGAGTAAAATAATTGAGCAATTTTCTCATGCACTTTTAGAAGGAATCATATCTACTCCTATGAATAATCTTCGTCGACAGATACAAAATGGTGATAATGACGAAGAACAGGAACTTATGCGTATAGCTGCCAAACTTTTTAATTATGAAAATGAAGCAAATGTCTAATAATTTTTTTCTAAATAACAGCTCCTATTTTCCTAATGTTCGATTAAGACGTTTAAGAAAAAATAAAGCAATTCGAGATCTTTTACAAGAAACTCATATCTCAATAAATGATTTGATTTATCCTGTATTTGTTGAAGAAGGATTAAAGAATCCTAAAAATATACCATCGATGCCTGATATACAGAGAATTCCACTTTCAAAGATTGTTGATGTAGTTTCAGATATTTTGAATTTAGGAATTAAAGGTGTAATAATTTTTGGAATTCCCATTAAAAAAGATAATATTGCCACATCTGCTTATAGTGAAAAAGGCATAGTACAAAAATCTATTAATATAATAAAAAAAAACTTTGGAGATAAAATCATTATAATATCAGATGTATGTATGTGTCAATATACCTCTACAGGACATTGTGGAATAGTTAAAGATAATACTGTGGATAATGATTCAAGCATAAATATATTAGCTAAAATTGCTGAAAGTCATGCTGCAGCAGGTTCTGATATCGTTGCACCATCTGCTATGATGGATGGACAAGTTTTTGCAATTAGAGAAAGATTGGATGAAGCAGGTTTTAATGATACATCTATCATGGGATATTCAGCAAAAATGGCGTCTCCAATGTATTCACCATTTAGAGATCTTGCTAATTCTTCACCATTATTTGGAGATAGAAAAACATATCAAATGCCATTCACGAATTCACTTGAAGCTCTAAGAGAAATTGAATTGGATATCAGTGAAGGGGCAGATATAATTATGATAAAACCTGCACTTCCATATTTGGATTTAATTTGTAAAGCAAGAGAGAATTTTAAGCTTCCACTATGTGCCTATAGTGTATCTGGAGAATATGCCTTAATTAAGGCTGCTGCAGAAAAAGGATGGGTGAATGAAGTACAAGTAATGTTAGAATTTCTTTCATCAATTAAAAGAGCTGGTGCTGATATTATCATAACATATCATGCAAGAGAAATGGCCAAGTTATTATTAGAAGAAAAATAAGATTCTTATAAATAAATAGATTGTTATAGTAATATACTTGATATTTGATAGATCTGAAAAATTATTTCATCGAGCAATTAAAGTAATTCCGGGAGGAGTTAATAGTCCTGTACGATTCTTCAAGCCTTATCCTTTTTTTGTCTCATCTGGTTCAGGAAGCAAAATAGTGACCGCTGATCATGAAACATATCTAGATTACTGTATGGGTTATGGTTCTTTAATTTTTGGACATTCTTATCCACCTATTGTTGATTCTTTAAAAACTCAACTTGATAATGGAAATTTATATTGTATTCCTTCTGAAAAAGAAGTTTATCTTGCTGAATTGCTGACAAAAATAATTCCATCTGCAGAAAAAGTAAGATTAGTAAATACTGGTGCAGAAGCTACAATGACTGCAATAAGATTATCAAGGGCTTTCACAAAACGAAAAAAGATTATTAAATTCAATGGAGGTTATCATGGATCATACGATTATGTTTTAGTAAAAGCAGGATCAGGTGCTGCAGCTATTCCGTCAACAAAGGGTTCACTTGAAGAAATTTCAAAAGAAACTCTAGTAGTTAATTATAATAATATTGAAGACTTAAAAAAAATAATTGAAAAAGAAGCAGAGAATGTTAGCTGCCTAATAATTGAACCTGTCTTGGCTAATTATGGTCTTATACTTCCAGAAAAAAATTATCTAAATGATATTAGAAAAATAACAAAAAAATATGGCATTGTTCTTATATTTGATGAAGTAATAACAGGATTTCGATTATCTTTGGGTGGTTGTAGCGCTTTTTTTGGTATTACTCCTGATATATCTACCTTTTCTAAATCACTAGGCAATGGGTTTCCAATATCTGCTATTTGTGGTAAAAATCAGATAATGGATCAACTTAGTCCTGTTGGAGATGTTTACCAAGCCAGTACTTATGCAGGAAATCCAATTTCTGTAACAGCAGCCATCACAACTATAGAAAATCTTGTAAAAAATCAAAATAAATTATATCCAACAATTAATCGGCTCTGTGATACTTTAGTAATGGGAATTAAAGATCGTGTAAATGATTTTGAAAGTTTTTTTACTATAAATTCTATTGGATCTTTATTCCAAATCTTTTTTACAGCCGAGGCAGTTACTAATCCTTCTCATGTTTTAAAATCAGATCAAAAACTCTTTGAAAAATTATTCTGGGATTTACTTAAAAAAAAAATATTTATTCCGCCTTCACAATACGAAACATGCTTTATTTCTTATTCTCACAATGAAGAGGATATAGATAAAACTATTGAATGTTATTCCGATTCTTTAAATATATATACTAAATTGAAATGAAAAAAAAATTACGTATAGGTACAAGAGGCAGTAAATTAGCATTAGCACAAACACAGATAGTTATAAACTCACTTTCTAAACTAGATAATTCTATTGATTATGAAATTGTTAGTATAAAAACGAAAGGAGATTTAGATAACAATAAACCAATATTCTATCTGGATAGAAAAGGTATTTTTGAAAAAGAAATCGATGATTCAGTAGTTAAAGGGGATGTTGATTTTGCTATCCATAGCCTTAAAGATCTTCCTGCAATAATTCATCCTACTCTAAAAATAGCTTCTATTCCGAAAAGAGAATCAGTAAACGATGTCCTGATCAGTAAAAAGAAAAAACGATTAGATCAAATTCCATCCGGTTCAACAATAGGAACTAGTAGCTTGAGAAGAGCAATCCAGATCCTTTCTTTTAGAAAGGATTTGAATGTTATTCCTATAAGAGGAAATATAGATACTAGAATAGAAAAGGCATTAAAAGGAGATTATGATGCAATTGTTCTTGCTGAGGCAGGATTGAAAAGATTAGGAAAGGAAGAATATATTAGTGAAATATTTGATACTAAACGATTTCTTCCTAGTCCTGGACAAGGAGCACTGGCAATAGTATGTAAAAAATCAAATAAAAAACTAATTAATTTTTTAAAAAAAATTGAACATCATCCATCCAGAATCTCTATTAGTGCTGAGAGATCTTTTACTTGTAACATTGAAGGTGGTTGTCGTTTTCCAATAGCTGCATATGCTAATTTGTCTGAAAAAACTAAAAAAATTAATTTTTATGCAAAAATATTTTCATCTGATGGATCAGAACATATTAGTGTCAACAGAATTGGTGATTATGATCAACCAGAAGAGCTGGGAAATACAGTTGCTAATATCTTAATACAGAATGGTGCTTTAAGGTTAGCTGAAGGATGGGATAAAGCTATAAATGAATGGAACAAAAAATAAAAGTAAAGGCAAAGTATACATTTGTGGTGCTGGACCTGGTAATCCTGATTTAATTACAAAAAGATGTTGGGATTTACTAAAAAATTGCGATATAATCTTATATGATCGGCTCGTAGGAAGGGAAATTCTAGAATTAATTCCTGAAAATACGCCAAAGATATATGTTGGAAGATCCTCAGGGGATCCTGCTACAAATCAAGTAAAAACTAACCAAGTTATGTTACAATATGCCTTGGAAGGAAAAAAAGTTTTGAGACTTAAAGGAGGAGATCCTTTTATTTTTGGAAGAGGAGGAGAAGAAGCTGAATTTCTAAATGAAAATGCTGTGGATTTTGAAATCATTCCAGGAATCTCTTCTGCAATTGGTTCAGCAGTATATTCTGGTATTCCCCTTACTCATAGACAATATTCATCATCCGTTGCAATTGTTACTGGCCATGAAGATCCTACTAAAAAAGAGAGGAGTATACAATGGGACAAATTAGCAACGGCTGTAGACACTATCGTGATTCTTATGGGTGTTGAAAATTTAGAATCGATTATAAAAAATTTAATTAACCATGGTCTTTCGACTGATACTAAAATAGCAGTGATACAAAACGGAACTCTAAAACAGCAAAAAGTTATCATTGGCAATTTCAATAATATAAGAAAAAAAATGAATGATGCTTCTCTAAAGCCGCCTGCTGTCATTATAATAGGTGATGTTGTTTCTCTTTCAGATAAAATTAAGTGGGTTTAATTTTTATAATTATCCGTTTATTAGTATATGGATTCCAAGATCATTGCAATTACAAAATCTGAAGGGTTAATATCAAAGGATTTTATTGCTAAAATTGAAAAACATAACTGGAGCCTAATTGTAGTCAAGACCTCAAAAATAGTAAAATCAGATTCTAAACTTGTTTCTGAAATGTTTAATATTATCTCAAATTGGTCTTTTGGTTATATAATTTTTTTAAGTTCTAACGCAGTTAATGTTTTCTTTAACATCGCACATGATTCGAATCGACTTAATGAAATAATTCATAATATCAATTCAAAATTTACGGTTATTGCTATTGGACCATCTACTAGAAATGAACTTCTAAAAAATAAAATAATAGTGAATAAAATGCCTGAAGTTAATTCATCGCAGGGAATTATTGATTTACTTTCCAAATTAAAAAATGATAATATATCTAAAATAATAATTCCTCGAAGCATACAGGCTGATGAATATCTAAAAAATAAACTTTTAGAATTAGGATTTATAGTTTATGAATTTTTTATTTATAATGTCGAACCTGCACAAGTTGATCATAGATGGATGAAATTTTTTGATCTTCTTAGACAAGAGAAAATTGACTCATTGATCTTCACTAGTCCTTCAAATGTTAATTTTTTTATAACTACTATAAGAAATTATTCTTCAGATCTATTGCCTTTAGTTTATAAAATTAAATTAATTATATCGATTGGTCCCCTTACTAGCAAAGAACTTTTAAAACATAAAATTCCATTTATTGAATCTAAAAATAATTCTTTAGAAGGTATTTATAAAATTCTCTGTTGTAATAATAAAGCCTAAATAACAATATTTTTTTTAATAATACTATATTATATAGTATTTAGGTTGTAAAACTTATATAACATAACGGCGTTATGAAAAGTGTATGACTACAGAAGAAATTAATATGGATTATAGTAAATATGATTTTAAAGATTCTACTGACTTGTATTATTATACAAGTAAGAAAGGTCTTTCTCAAAGCACTATTGAAGAAATTAGTAAAATTAAAAATGAACCTCAATGGATGCTTGATTTTAGGTTAAGATCTTATAATATCTTTATGAATAAACCTATGCCTGTATGGGGAGGCGATTTATCAAAAATTAATTTTCAAAATATTTATTATTACACAAAAGCATCAGAAAAACAAAGTAAAAACTGGGATGACGTACCAGAGTCTGTTAGAAAAACATTTGATAAACTAGGTATACCAGAAGCAGAGAAAAAATTTTTAGCTGGTGTGGGTGCTCAATATGAATCTGAAACTGTATATCATAACTTGCGCGAAGATTTATCCAAACAAGGTGTAATATTTTGTGATACCGATACGGCAGTTAAAGAACATCCAGATCTATTAAAAAAGTATTTTGGAAAAGTTATACCACCAGAAGACAACAAATTTGCTGCATTAAATAGTGCAGTATGGTCAGGTGGTTCTTTTATTTATGTTCCTCCTAATGTTAAAGTTGATCTTCCATTACAAGCCTATTTTAGAATTAACGCTGAAAATATAGGTCAATTTGAACGTACTTTAATTATTGCTGATGAAGGATCTGAAGTACACTATATTGAAGGTTGTACTGCGCCAGTTTATACAACTGAATCCTTACATTCTGCTGTTGTTGAATTAATTGCCAAGAAAGGTGCAAAAATAAGATACACTACTATTCAAAATTGGAGTAAAGATGTATATAACTTGGTGACAAAAAGAGCATACGCTTATGAAAATGCTCGAGTTGAATGGGTTGATGGAAATCTTGGTAGTAAATTGACTATGAAATATCCAGGAGTTTATATGCTTGGAAAGAATGCTCATGCAGAAGTTATATCAATTGCCTTTGCTGGTTCAGATCAACACCAAGATGCAGGTGCCAAAGCTGTCCATTTAGCTCCAGATACTACATCTAGAATTACAAGTAAGTCTATTAGTAAACAATCAGGTAGAACTACTTACCGTGGTTTATTACATGTAGCTAAAGGTGCTACTAATGTCAAGTCCAATGTTAGATGTGATGCTCTTTTACTTGATGAAACCTCCAGAACAGATACTTATCCTTATGTAGAAGTTAATGAGGATGATGCAACAATTTCTCATGAGGCTAGTGTAGGAAAAATTGGAGAAGATCAAATATTCTACTTGATGAGTAGAGGATTTTCAGAGTCCGACGCCTTATCACTTATAGTTGGAGGATTTATAGAACCATTTACAAAAGAATTACCCATGGAATATGCAGTTGAATTGAATAGACTTGTTAAATTAGAAATGGAAGGATCTGTCGGTTAACAAATTTACTATTTTTTTAAGTGATAGTAAAATATGTACCAATTATCTTTGTTAGAAAAAAATTTTAATAATGTAATCGGAAATGTTAAAGAACCATCTTGGATGACACAAACCAGACATGAAGCCTTTAAAAAATATACTAGTCTTCCACTAGAATCATCTGCTCTTTATAGTAAATATTCTAATGCAAATAAATTAATTCCTGATAATATTTTTTTTAATAATATTACCTTAACAGATAATAAAGATGGTTTAAATATTTTTTCTGATAGAATAGAGGAATTAAGTAAAACCTCTAGTATTTTATGTAAAAACTCAAGGATTCTTCAAACATTTTTACCAGAAGAATTTGAAAAAAAAGGTATCATTATTACAAATATTACTGATGCAATCAACCAATTTTCTGATTTGATACAATATTATCTTAATAAAAATAAATTAAATTATGAAGAGGATAAATTTTTGGCACTTTCATCCGCAGCATTTCAAAATGGCTATTTTATTTTTATACCTAAAAACACTGTATTGGAAGATCCAATTAGAGTAATTAATTATCTATCAGAGGATGGTTTCTCATCAATATCTAGAAATATAATCGTATGTGAAGATTTTTCAAAAGCTACGTTAGTTCAAGAATTATATTCTCCTGAAATAAACAACCCACAATCTAAGCAGCAAGCACATTTTGAATTATTAGAAACTCATGTAATGCCTAATGCTCAGTGTGAGATGGTAACCCTACAATCGATGAACTACAATTCAATTAATTTTTCAAATAGAAAAGCTTTTGTAGAAAGAGATGCCAAAATGTCTTGGTCTCTAGCTCTTTTTGGATCACAATTGTCCAGATATAAAGTTGATAGTATAATGCAAGGGCCTGGTGCTTTAGCTGAGGATGTTGAAATTATTTTTGGAATAGGTAATCAATCTTTTGACATTACTTCTAATTTGATCCATGTTGCTCCCCATACAAGAGGTAAGGTTTTAGTTAAATCTGTTTTAAAAAATACCTCTCAATCTCTTTTTAAAGGAATGATAAAAATTAATAAAAATGCAAAAGCTACCGAATCTTATTTAGCTGGACATGCTATTTTATTGGATAAAGGTGCAAAATCTGATGCTATCCCAGGTTTAGAAATAGAATCCAATGAAGTTAAAGCAACTCACTCTGCATCTGTAGCTCAAGTTGATGAAAATCAGATATTTTATCTTATGACTCGTGGTCTTTCAAAAGAACTAGCAAAGCGGGAAATCGTAGGAGGATTTCTAGAACCAATTTCAAGAAAAATGGGACCGACTATTCGTGCCTGGATTAATTATTTAATTGAAAATAAATGGTTAGGCAAACCATTGAAGCTAAAAATAGATGAAGCAATGGAGCAAATACTTGAGGTTGAAAAAAGTAGATATAGAGAAAATGAAGATATATTTGAGAAACACTATAAATATAGATAACAATTATTAAGTTTATTATTTTATTAGATAATTATGGCTGAATGGATAAGGGCCTGTGATTTTAAAGATTTAAAATCTGGAGAAATGATGGATTTTGATTACAATGACAAAAAAATTCTTCTTGTTAATATAAATAATACAATATATGCTAGTGATAGAATTTGTACCCATGCTTACGCTGACTTGTCTACTGGCTTTTTAAATGCAGAAGAAAAAACACTGACTTGCCCACTTCATATGTCTTCATTTGATCTTAATAATGGACAGCCACTAAACTTACCGGCAGAAGAACCATTAATGCTCTATAAAACTAAAGTAGACAATAATTCAGTTTTTATATTTGTCTAATTTTGAATTAAAAATATTTTTTATTATCAAAGAAAATAACAATATTTTTTATCCTTGTCATTTAATGTGTATCATTGAAAATCGGAATTGTAGGAGTAGGATTAATGGGAAATAATATTTGCTTACGTTTAATTAATGAAGGATTTGAAGTTAGTGTTTATAATCGGACTAATTCAAAAGTAAAACCCTTGGAAAAAAAAGGTGCTAAAATTTTCAATACACCTAAGGAAATTGCAAATAATAATGATTTTATAATAATTTCTGTAACAAATTTTGAGGCTGTTAATACAATATGTTTTCAGAAAGATGGGCTCCAGGAAACAGAAAACGCAAATATTATTATCGCAGATTTTAGTACTCTTTCTCCTAGAGAATCCATTTATTGCTATAGAAAATTTATGAACAAAAATATATCAATATTAAGCATTCCAGTTATGGGAGGTCCTAATGCTGCACTAGAAGGACGTCTTATTCCAATTGTTTCTGGAGAAGAAAAAATATTTAAAAAAATAAAAAATATATTAGAAAAATTAGGTAATCCTGTTTTTTACATTGGTAATAAAGAAGGATCATCAAATGCAATTAAACTAGCACTTAATCTTAATATTGGATTACTAGCAATGGCTTTATCTGAAGGATTATTATTATCTAATAGATATGACATTGATCCTAAACTTTATCTAGAAATTTTTAATTCTACTAATTTTAAAACAGGTATGAGTGAAACCAAAGGACCTAAAATGATAAATGATGATTATCATCCATCATTTTATCTTAAAAATATGAGAAAAGATTTAGGACTTGTTATGGAGGCAGCACAAGAAAAAGAACTTTCTCTGCCGGTTACAGGCATTGCATTTCAATTATATAATTATGCAGCAAAATCAATATACGCTGATCTAGATTATACTGGAGTTTACAAATTTTTAAAAAAACTTAATAGCTCAGAATACTTTGGAAGTAATTGAATTAACTATTGATATTATTAATAACTTATTTTTGGAACTTTGGAGATAGGATTTAATAATTTGTTAATTCTTCCAAACAGAAAAAAATTTTATGATTACTTTATTTTATTTTTAATGAAATTTTTATCTAACTGTATTGTGAAGGTTGTAATGACAGAATTTATTTTTTAAACATTAAATTTTTTCCTTGATTATTTATAGTATATATAGAAAATTGAAAAATATGGTTTCTGCCAAAAACTAATGAACTCTAGAACCTAATTCAATATTTTCCTCTTTGTCTATCGTCAAAAAAACTGGTTTTCCATTTATTCCATCTAATGCTAAAATCATACCTTTAGATTCTATATTTCCTATTTTTTTTGGAAGAAGATTGGAACATAAAATTACTAACCTGCCTTCTAATTCATTGGGTTTGTAATGCATAGCAGCGCCTACTACTATTACTCTCTTCTCGAATCCAAGATCTACTTCCGTTTTGTAAACTTTACTCAATTTTGGTATATATTCTATCTTTGTTATTCTTCCAATTCTTAAATCTATTTTAGAAAATTCCTCAAAAGATATAATGTTTGATTGGTTTGTTATTTCATTATCCATTTTACCTATTATTTTTAATAATCAATTATTATTTATTTTATTTTCTAGAGTATAAGAATAGCAAATAATGAAAAAGTCTCATTTGTATCAAGAATGAATTAAATGAATTACTTCCCTACTCCTACTCCTACTACTTCTGTTAACAATCTAGCTTAGGATAATAATATTTGGATAATAATGGTTAGTTTTGTTCAATGATTTTTAAATATTTTATATTTAAAATAATTTACACTATCTAACCAAATATAAATTCCGACCCGGACTTAGCCATGGCCTTTCCTCTATATGGCTATAGGAGTTTACAAATAGAAAAGGAGGGCTATGGCTTTCTTATTTTTTACCTAATTATAATAATATTATATAGTAATAGGTTTCTCTATGAACTATACAACTATATTCGGTCAGATACCCTAGTTCTTTCATCATTTATTCAGAAAGAATTTTTCATCATTCCATTAATCTTGATACTAAATAAACAGTAAAAGTAAATTAACTAATTATATTATATAAACTTACAAAATGTCTTTTATAAGAAAATTTAAATTGTAATCTATGTCTTTAGAAGAAAAAATAATTGACAGAATTTTTTCTTCAGGTGTAGAGGGAATTAAGAAAACTAATCTTCAAAAGGAATTTACGTCTGTTGATTTGGATAGTATCTTTGATACGTGGATTAAACAAAATAAAATTATTATTTCTAAAAAAGGAAGTACATATTATTGTTGGCAAAAAGATAATTACTTTCAATATTTATTAAATTCTGATCCTAAATTCAAGTATATTTTTGAATTATTAAAAGATGTTCAAACTTCTTTTCAGAGCCTCTCTTTGTCTATAAATAAACATATAGAAAAACTAGATAGTAAAATGATTCTTTTAATGGATTCATTATTGGCAACAAGTGCTAATAGTAATCCAGTTGAAAATAGTCTATCACATTCATACAAAGTGATTAATCTACAGAATTTTAAAGGCGATTTTGATTTAACTATAAATAAATATTCTGATTCTATTGGATGGGTGCCACTATCAACTTTAAGAAATGATCTTTCTGAAAAATATGAAATTGCTGAAAATGAATTTTATGATTTGGTAGAACAATTAGTTAATGAAAATAGATCTAATTATGAATTATCTACAGGTGGTAATGAAGGTATAATGATTCGTGGATTGATATATGGTTATGTAAGGTGTTTATAATTTTGTATCCATATAATCTAATTAAAAATCCTTTTCCAAGTAGTCCAACACCACATTTGAATGATGCTCATATTTTAGGGGGTAAAAGACATAAGGAAGCAAGAAATTCAATTTTCTCTTGTATCCAAGATGTTGGAAAAAATAAGGAAGTTAATGGTACAAGTAAAAATTTTCGAATAGTTACAGTTATTCAAGATGTTGGTTCAGGAAAGACACATTTAACACTTAATATAAAAATATCTGAAATAAATGAAAAAGCAATTATATCATATCTTGATTTATCACAAATTTACCCAAAAAATATACAAAGTATTTATCAATCGATGATCAATGGTTTTCAAGCTAATTATTTATACAATTTGAAAAAAGAATTACTTTATTATATTCGTGATAAAATTAAGTCTAATCAAAAAATTGCAAAAAAAATTTTCAAACTGGGATTTTTTGAATCTCTAGCGGGTAAAGGAATTGATAATAAAATCTTACAAATTTTAGAAAACAAATTAGAACCTAATTTAGACTATATAGATGATCTTTTTGATAATACTTTTTCTAAAAACGATATATCTATAATCAAAATTCTAATACAAAATCAATTTGAAGATAAAGAATCAATCACTTTGATTGATATGCTAAATCGCATTTCTGCTTTATCAAAACTTAATTTAAAATTATTTAACAAGATTTCATTGTATCAATTTGATGAATTCGATAACAATCAACAAACACTTTCCTTTATGAAAGCTCTTATAAATACTCATATTCCTAATACTGTTTTAATGTTAATTCTAACTCCTGCTTCTTATCAAAAAATAGCTTCAGAAGATAGTTCAGTTTTTGATAGATTAGAGAAGGCTAATTATAAAATTGATCTTGCAGGATCCAATTCTTTTGAAGAAATATCAAATATAGTTCTAGAATATATTAAATTCTATAACAATAATACTGATATTACAGAAGAAGAACAAACTGATCTTTTATCGAAAATAAAAATCTTATATGATGATTTTGACTTCAGAAATATAAGATCAATCTTAAATATTATGTACAATGCATTTGAAATAGCCGTAGACAACAACATATCTTCAATAAATGAACAAGTTCTGGATGAAACTTTACAAAAAACATATCCAGGTGTACGGATAAAGGGAAGCATAATGAATATATCAATTTCTGATTATATTAAAATAAAAAATCATATTGATTCAACTATTGATATAAAAACAGAAATAATCCGATCACTTAAAGATTTAATTAATTATCTTCATAAAAGTGAAATTAAAGGTAAATATGAAGATCATATATCTTTAGAAGAAGAAATCAATATAATTTACAAAGACAATATTGGTTCAAATTCCCAAATTGCAATGCTTTTAGATCAATCATCTTTATCAGATTTAAAAAATACTGTACATAATAATTTAGAATATTCTCTAAAAGATTTTAAAAAATATCCAAAAATTTCAAATAGAAACAATAAACCTTCTTCTATTAATTTGGACCATTCTAAAATAGTTGATTTACTTCATATGAGTTATAAATTTAATCATAATCTTCATACATCTGATGATCATGACAAAATTGTTTTATTAGCAAAATCGATAAATCTGTGTTAAAATTCTATTTATTTGATCTATGAAAAACTCAAATATTAAAGACCTCAATAATATATAGTGAAATTTAGACAATTCACAACTCTAAACGACTTCTTTGATAATATGCACAAGGAAGGTTGTGGAGTAATTGAATATGAAGGAAATAAAATAGCTTGTATATATGTTAAACAAGCTCTATATAATAATATAATGGAAAAGTGTATAGGAAAAAAATATGTAGTAGAAGTTTTACTTAATATTTTTTATGATGGTCATTATGTTTTTGTTGATGTTCAATTAGAATTTATTAATTTAGGAATTGAAGAAAACTTTTTACTACATGGTAATACTTGTGTTGATTTTTTTAATTCTCTAAATGATAGTGGATTATTAGCAATTATGCCCAAAAATCCTTTGGATTCGCATAACGCTAATATCTTTATGGTTCAGTTGCCTAACAAAGAAAAAATTTCAAAAGCTGTAGATATAATTAAATCAAATTTGGGAAGCAAGAATATTAATGAAAAAGAAACA
>DATFBJ010000162.1:0-3744 GCA_035253885.1 Nitrososphaeraceae archaeon | reverse complement strand
TTAATCCAGTTAATATCATATAACTATTATTATTATTATTATTTGTAATGCTATTTTTGGTATTATTGCTCTCTTCTGCAGAAATCTTGATCATGTCAGATGTTATCAAATAGCTTTTTAATGCTTTTATAGAAAAAAGATGATAATTAGTACTACTACTAGTTTTTTTAGTTTTAATAATAATTGATAAATTACAAATTTTGCAACTGCTGTTAGTTGATTTAAATGATATTTGATGATTTTTTCTTTCTTCATCTTCTTTTTCTTCTTTTTCTATCTTAATAGCAGTAGACTTTAAATCATTAGAATTGATAACATTAGGTTTTGAAATGTAATTGTCTACTTTATTATCATCGTTATCTTGATCATCTAACTCACTTACAAACATCTTTATTCTAAAAGTTCGTTTTGTAAATTTTCTTGAAATCAAAATATTTACATTAACAAAGAAGTGATATTCTTGTTCTTTAAAGATGCTTGAGCCTAGTTGCTTGACAGTTAATTCAATACAAATTTTTTTGTAGGTTAAATTTTTATTGTTATCATTATTTTGTAATTGTGGGTAAAAAATTACAGAATCACCAGAGTCTTGAGCAAAATATTCTGCATCCATTCCATTTCCTATTTTGAAAGCACCATTAGTTATACCGCCTTTTATTTTCCATTTAATTTTAGTCTTTACAGGGAGTTTAAAATTGTGAAGAATACCATGAATACAACTTGTTTTAATAAAAATAAAACTTTCCAAATTCAAAGAAATAGGTATTGCGTCTTTAATACCAAACTCTTGTTTATATAAATTAGAATCTGATATATCAACATCAAGATATCTTTGAATATCAAAATCTAAGGATATATTATTATTAGTTTCACTTTTATTTTCTAATTCATTTAACAATGTAAATAAAATGCTAAAATACCTATTAAACTTAGAGCTCTATAATATTAACAACTATAGTTTTAGACTAATGATAACATTTACAATATATTGCTCTATTTGAAATTGTAATAACTTATCAAAATTCAAATATATATAAATATTTTGAAATTTATAAAGATTTTGTTGTTATTTTAAAAATTTTTAAAAGATTTCTTATAAAGAATCATATGATAACATTTTAATAAATTTAAGTTTGTTTGATTGGTTTTAGTTCAAATATGGCATATGAATTTCCTCCTTCTTTTATAATTTGATTGGTAAATTCTTTTAGTTTAAAATTTACAATTACAATATGTACAATTCTATTATTTTCATCAGAATAGTCATCAATCAATATTGTATTTCTTGGAATTTCCATACCATTAAGCGTACCTGTAAATGCTGAAACTGCAGACAATGGAGTATATGATTTAGGTATAATAAGTTCTTCATGTAAATTAACAATCTGATTTACATAATCTAGATCCCATGTAAATGGCATTTTAAACGAAATTGTAGATGTCTTTTGGTCATACAGGAAATCAATAATTTCATCATAAAATGTTTTAACTGTTAATGTTAAATTATTATCATTATTGTTCTTACTATTGGTACCATTATTAGAATAATCTGTAATTACAAAGGGAAAATCCTTGCCTATACTTATAAATAGATCTATTCTTTTATCTGCATCTAATTTTAAACCTTTACTTGATTTTTCAAGAATTACTGATATATCATATAATCCACCATCAGAGAGTATTTTGCTTTTTAGTGTAACAGGATCTTTTGAACTTACTTCTGCTAGATCATTTTTTGATAGATTTTGTTGTTGTTCTTGATCTTGTTTTTTAGGCAATAGTAATTCATGTATGAGAGAATTATTTGAAGGAATAAGATTTGCTGAAACTATACCATCTATTGAATGGAATCGTTGATCCATTATGGTTTGATTCTTAAATTTAGCTATTATTCTATAATTGATATCTTTAATAGTTTCATTACTTTTTTCCTCATGTGTTCTAACCAGGAATATAGGTTTTTGATTATTACCTTCATTTAAAAAAGGAGGTTCCAATATTCCTTCAATTGCAATTTGTTTTCCAGAAATATCAAAAGGAAGAGATTCATCTCTACTTAGACCATGTCCATATATTTCATTAAATAAATCAAAGGAAGTAGTAAAAGTGATTGAAAAAATAAAAGCAAACAAGAATGAAAAAAATATAGTATTAAAATTAATAATCATGTTGTTGTGATTTTCTATTTATACCAAATATATATCATGGAAATCAAATTTACAAAAGGAAATAGTGATTACTTATAGTTAAATCAAATTTTAAATTATTTTATTTGACAATTATCTAGTTAAAAGTAGCTTCTACTTTAAAATTTTTATTCCTATATTCTATCCATAATTTGCCCAAGTTAATTCTAAATATGATTGATTGATTCTAGTTTTGTACTAGAGAAATGGGATATAAAATATACAATTTATCATTCATCTCAATGTTATTTTATAGATGAAAGCATCAATACAAAATTAATAAATTATTATAATCAATTAGATTCTATTTCTCTTCTTCCTATTTCTCTTGATATCTTCTCTACTATTGAACATACTCCACTTAATGAGCATTATAGGACTATTCTAAAAACTTTGTGAACTACTTTTTAAAGATTCTTCTATAGATGAAGAAAATACCTATCTGAGATATTGAACTATTTGTGTTGCATTATCTCTAATTTATCTTCTATTGTTAACTATTTACACTAAAATGTATATTTCCTCTAGATAAAATAAGAAAATAATCCAAACATGTTAATTGTTAATATCTTTTAAATAATATTAAATTGAGATTTTATTTTATCAGTTATATGTTATAGTATACCTTCCCTATTGGTTCCTTCAACAATCCACGATTACCATTATCTAGGCTTTTGTAGACACTAGAGGCAATATCATTATTTCCTGATGTTTGTTGACTTACGATAGTATAGATTTCGCTATTCTGTCCCAATGCAAACTTCCATGCTGCTTTGACATTTGGAATTTGACCATTTGTCTTTGCCCAATTTTTAACTGCTTTATCTGATTTTATATGTATCCGTTTTGATTATTTGCATCTTCTGTATTTGGCATTACATATGCAAATAGTTCATTATTTTGGTTAAAACCTAATCCTGTAACAACAAAATTTCCAATAAATTCAGATTTAAGTTTCTTCCAATTATTTCCTTGGTCATTACTATAGAATAATCCAGAACCTGTTCCAATATAAACACCGTTTGAATTCAATGGATCTGCAGCAATTGATACTATCTGTGAAGGAATGGATGTTATACTAGCCCTGTTTTACCTTCATCTTGAGTAATAAAAAGGGCTAGCCACCACCTGGTGAACCATACAAAATATTATTGTTGACAGGACTAATTGACATGGCATGAAAATCGATTGGATTGTCTGTAACTGTGGAGATTGTTTGCCATGTCTTTCCACTATCAGTGCTCATTCTAAATCCTAAATTTCCACCATTAACAGGATGTCCACTTGAATACATTACACCTTCTTTGGTTGGATTGATTACAAAACCCATTAAATCTGATTTATCATTTCCAACTTTAACCCATGAAGAATTTTGTTGTTTTTTGTTATACAAACCATTATGAGTTGCTAGATAAATGGAATTGTCGTTATTACTACTACCTTCAGTATCAAAAATACCGACACCATGAATATCATGCCAATCTCCTAAAAGATTTGCTTTATCAGTTGATGAAGATTCCAGATTAGCATTTGATGAAATAAAATATGAATAACTAAT
>DATFBJ010000161.1:0-3131 GCA_035253885.1 Nitrososphaeraceae archaeon | reverse complement strand
AATTGATTTATTTAATAAAGATAAAACTTAATATTTATAAAATCTAAATAATGCTATGCTAATTATTTATTTTAATTCTTTTAAAACCTACCAATATTATGCTGATAAATATTATATATACATAATTAGTTCATTCTATCTCTTTAGAATTGATTCTTCATTTTCTCTAAATTACTTTTTACAAGAAAATAATTTCTTTTTTTGCATTATTATTGATTAGCCAATACTTTATTATTAAGCAATTGGTTGCAATATTGTTTAGATTGCTATCCTCTTAAGAAATAATAAGAAAAGAAATTTTTGTATCTTCAAAACTTCAATTTTGGTATCTTTATTTACTATTTGTATGATAAGAATTTTTTTTCTGTTGTCTAAATAAAGTTTAATTTTATATAACTTACATATAAGTTTCTTCTGAAAGGACAAATTTTAATTCATTTTTCATGTTGTCATCATTGACACTTATGAAACGATCTTTTATAACATCCTAATAAATCTAATATATTCTATTTAGTAATTAAAGCTCCTATTTCTCTTAAAAACTTAATGATATTTTTTTCTTCCAGAAATTTGTTATTGAATTTTATCTTATAGTTTTCAATTTTTCTTAATAAGAGTTTTTTATCAAGAAAAATTTCCTCTTGTGAATTACCAAATAAATCAATAAATTTCTGCTTAATCTTTTCTATCTGTATTTTATATGCTAATATAACAAAAACTATGTAATGATCAATTTTTACTCCTCCTTCTTTAATTGCTTGAGATATTTGATTAGTTCCAACAATTCTCAATAAAAAATCTAATTCTATTTTATTTGAACACATAATATTTCTTCTTTCTGCTAAAGTTGATATTTTTAAAACCTCAAAAAGATGTTCATAATTATAAACAATATTAATATTTAGTCCTTGGATAAAAATATTAGGAAATTCCTTTCTAAAATGGTTGATTATAGCAGAATAATTAGCTTCCTTTAAAAATACTGTATGAAAATAGACATATTTTTTTCCTATTTTAAAAGAAACCAAATTCCTTTACTTCTAAATTTCCTAGCCGCCATGAATAATTGTAACTATAGTAATAATGTCACCAGTTTTTATAATTGCATCTTTACCTCCAATAACGGAAGAATCTACTCCATTAATAGATATCATTAAATTTTTTTCATTTACTATCTTTGAATCTTTTGCTTTTATTCTTAACTCTTCAAAAATCTCTTTGAGAGTGGATTGTGGTTTATTAATGACTAGAGAGTTTTTTCCAATCGCATTTTTTATTCCACCTAATAATTTTAGCGTAATCAAAATGATTAATTTTCTCTTCCTTCTTCTTTTTCTTCTTCTCCTTCTCCTTCTTCTATTTGACTTGAAGTTTCATCCTTTGCTAGCTCAGCTTCTCTTTTCAGCTTAGAAGTTATATATCCTGCCATCTTGTTTCTTAAAACTTTTGATCTGATAATAGCTAAACTTAAAATAGTTTTTTTATTTTCTTCAAAATCTGTAGTGAATCTATCTGAATATTTCTCTAATAGTTCTGTGGATAATCTCTTTATACGATCCATATCTATGATAAATTATAAAAGAATATTTTATCTTTGTGATCATTCAAATAGGGTAATTTTATTGAATGTTAAGTATTTATTAGTTATATGTCAAAACTGAGAAAATTATATTATAGGTAGATTAGTAATTACTTTCTAATAAATTAATCTTTTAAATTAATTGAGTTTTCTAAGTTATAGTGATTTATATATAGATTATTAAATATTACAATTTAAGCCTTTGGCAGCTTAATAGACAAGGATATATGAATTATGAAGAATAGCAATGATTATTGGATGAAATGTTGTAAAAGATGAATATTTCAATTAATATTATCAAAATATAAAATTTTCTTAGCATATAATTATTTAATATTTTCTTTCATATGTGTCTAAGATCCTTGACTTTAAGTT
Source organism: Nitrososphaeraceae archaeon (assembly GCA_035253885.1). Classification (GTDB taxonomy): domain Archaea; phylum Thermoproteota; class Nitrososphaeria; order Nitrososphaerales; family Nitrososphaeraceae; genus TH1177. Next base: position 1,177 of record DATFBJ010000161.1, on the reverse strand, counting down.
CTTCTTATTTATAATATTATTACTTTGAAATAATATTTATATTATTTTTTTAGATAATCTCTTTCTTATGCTCTCCACCACTCAAATCCAATGAATTCAACAGTTTTATCTCTTATTTTAGGTATTGCAATAATAAATAGTTTTTTTACAGTAGTTGCTAATCTTCCTGATAGAATAATTGCTGAAGCTGTCATAAATTCTTCTTTTGTCATTACCTGAACAAGAAAAGGTGCATGATCAATACCAGGACCACGTTCATATACTGCAAAATCACAACCAAATTTTATTCCTGGAGAGACAATATATCCTTGGTTTCGTAAATTCTGAAAAACTATGTATCTTGAATCAAATTTGTCATACTGTTTTTTACAAATTATCTTTAGTTCTTTTAAAGATAACACCTTATTATTTAAAGTAATTTGTAATTTTCCTATTTGGATTAAATAATAACTTTCCATCAAATCTAAAATTAGTGGAGCCTCAAAATTAATCCCTTTTGGTTTTGGGATTCCTAATGGCTTGCCATAATAGCCATCGCCAAAAAGAATTCGAGAATTTTCAATATCATGTACTATTATTCTATTTTCAACAAGTTCTCCTTGTATTTTTTTAGGTTTCATTAATTATCAACTTAAAGCAAATCTTGTGAATGAATCATAAGCCTCTTAACACTCTGTCATTTCTTCTGTTCTATTGCTTCAAAAGTGTATCTTTAAAAAGAATTAATTCTTTGGTATTTTCTATTCGATGAAAAGCTTTTACTAATATGTTTCTATTCTTTGAATCAATTCTACTTTCTACTTTTTGTATCTCATGAGTTAGTTCAATAATATTTTTATGATTAATACTTACTCCTCTTATCATTTCATGAAGTTTGCAAACAGATTCTATGATTTTCTCAATTACTGTTATTATGTCATTATCACATTTAGCTTGTTTCAATATAGGTATTTTTAGATTAGATAATCCAAATGAAATTCTACTAATTATTCCAGTGATCTTGTTACTAATATATATAGTTCTTAAGACATTTTCTCTATATGAAATTAAATTATTAATCCCTACTATATCCATTGTTATTTTTTTTCTAATTTTTTTGATATTATCTTCAGCATTTCTTATTTTTTCTAAAGATGATTCAATATCCTTGTTTTGTTCTTGAAATACTAAATTATAT
>DATFBJ010000160.1:0-6019 GCA_035253885.1 Nitrososphaeraceae archaeon | reverse complement strand
CCCAATTTAAAACTTGTCATTATTTTCGTTATAAGAAAGAAAAATCCCAATTTTCTAAAACACTTTATGAAAATCATAATCATAAGATAAAGTATTTCTAATTAAATCTACAGCATTATCCAAAGGTTTTGATGGGTTTATTTTCCTTTTTTATTAGCATCAATTTCATCTTTCCTTTTTAATTTTGAAATTATGTCGGCTATTTCTATTACTATATTGTGAAAGTGTATTTGTTATTAATTACTAGAACATGTACATTAGATATCTTTGAATATGATATTTTTATATAATATCTTTATTATACTAGTATCACAAACTGATAAGATATCTATTAAATGGTATTAACTAATTCTTTTACCTTATGAGAAATATTTTCATTACTTTCCATTATGCTAGTTCCAATCAAAAATGCATCAGCTCCTGCATTTCTTAATTGTTTGATTTGATTAGAATTATTTATTCCACTTTCACTAACAATCACATTTTTTCCTTTATCAAATTTCTTTAATAATTTTTCTGTTATCTGTAAATTAATTTGAAGATCATCAAGATTACGATTATTAATTCCTATCAGATCATGTTTTTTCAAATTATATTTTAAAATTTCCTTAAATTCATTTTCATGGTGAACCTCATATAAAATATTCAATTCTTTTTTGTGTGCATATTCAGTAAATCTATCTAGATCACCTTCAGCAAGATTCTTATCAAATATATTCATAATTAACAAAATATAATCTGATCCGATATTTTTAGCACAGTCTAATTGTACTTCACTAACAATAATATCTTTCATTAGCATTGGAATGGGTGTATGCTGTCTAATAGTGATAAAATTGTTTATAGATCCGTTAAATAAATACTTCTGTGTTAATACCGAAAGACCAGCAGCTCCACCCTTTATCATTTCTCCTGATATATTTAACAAATCTGTATCATTACTTTTATTCATAATTACTCCTTTTGAAGGTGAAGAAAATTTTATTTCCGTGATAATTGGTATTAGACTTTTTGCTCTGTAGTCTAAAATCTTTTTTTTTAAACTAAGAGCATCATGAGAAAAATCAATATTTCTTATATTATATAACCCTTCATCAATACTCTTAAACGAATTTTCAGCTAATTTTTTTATCATATTTCTACTATTAGAAGAAAAAAATTTACTCGTTTGATCTACACACCTTTATATAACAATCTATAATTTACTATTATATCTATTATGTCAATTTATTAATAGATCTTTTATAAAAAAATAAAAATTTATTGCGTTAAATATTTTAATAAACCATATGACTAAGGTAATAAATAAACAAGTAGAAGATCTTATCACAGAATTTATCGAAGTTAGGAAGCTAACAGATAATCTATTCAAAACTCTTAATATTGAAGATGCTGTCATTCAATCTGATACTTTTGGCAGTCCTCCAAACTGGCATATATCACATGTAACTTGGTTCTTTCACAAAATATTATTAAAATATGGTGAGAAACTAGATCTCGAAAAAATTAACATTGATTATCTCAATTCATATTATCAAAAATTTGAAAAAATTCTTCCTAAAAATAAACGAGGGCAATTTCCGAGGCCTACTGTTTCACAAAGCCTTCAATATCGCAAATATATAAATGAAAAAATATTATTATTTTTAGAAAAAATTGAAGCATCTAATTCTTTAACGAAAGAAATCCAATACGATTTAAAACTTGCTAATCAACATGAAATGCAACATCAAGAGTTGATGATATATGATTTTCAAAATTATTTTGAAAGATTTCCAGATTCTACTGATAATTACAAACCTTTTAAAATAAATAATAATATTGAAAAAAAAATATACAATGATCGTCAAAAAAAAGGTATGGTAACAATTCCAGGCGGAATTTTCGATATTGGATTTACTGGAGATGGATTTTCATATGATAATGAATTACCAGAACATAAAGTATATCTTTATGATTATGAAATTGACTCAACTCTTGTATCTAATGGTGATTTCATGAAATTTATAGAAGAAGGAGGTTATGAAAATTACAAGTATTGGCTTTCAGATGGATGGGATCTTGTTCAAGAATTAAAATGGTGTGCTCCGCTTTATTGGTTTAAAAAAGAAGATGTTTGGATTAAAAAAGATTTCTTCGGTGTATCTCCTATTAATTTAGATGAACCAGTAATGAATGTTAGCTACTACGAAGCTGATGCATATGCAAATTGGGCAAAGAAAAGATTACCAACAGAAGCAGAATGGGAAAAAGCAGCTAGTTGGAATGATGATCTAAAAAAGAAAACAAAATATCCATGGGGGAATCAAATTCCAACTCTAGAACATGCAAACTTGCTAGAATCTTTTCTATGGAGACCATCTAAATGTGGTTCATATGAAAAAGGCAAGAGTTTCTATGGATGTTATCAAATGATCGGTGATGTATGGGAATGGACAAGTTCTGAATATTCTTTGTATCCAGGTTTTAAATCTAAATTTCCTGAATATACTGATAAATGGGCAATCAATCAAAAAGTTTTACGTGGTGGATCGTTTGCTACACCACTACGACAGATTCGGAATAGTTACAGAAACTATTTTAAACCACATGAACGAATTTTATTTGCAGGATTTCGATGTGCTAAATAAGATAACTTTAAAATGGTGTTAATAATGCTATATTAAACCATTCATTTTTATCCAAAAAATTTTTTTCTACTTTAAAGTTGCTTCTATATGCTAATTTTTCTATTGATTTTAGAGTATATTTGTAAGAGTATTCAGTTAGTATTGTTTCTCCTTTTTTAAAGACAAAAGCTTGGTTTAATTTATTTATCTTAACTTTTTGTTTAACTTTTGAAATTAAATGCATTTCAATTCTATTTTTAAGTTGATTATAGTAGGCTAAGTGTTCAAAATTTTCTAAATTAAATTCTCCATCTAATTCTTTATTTATTCTCTCCAAAATATTTAAATTAAATTTAGCAGTGATTCCTTCTACATCATTATATGCAGCCTCGAGAATATTTTTTTTCTTTTGTAAATCAAATCCTATTAATAATGAATCTTCTTTATTGATCTTTTCTCTTATATTTCTTAAAAATATTATTGCGTCTTTTGGCTCGAAATTTCCTAAACTTGATCCTAAAAATAATATTAATTTGTTAGTAGGAATAGTATTATGAGAATCAAGAAATTTTGTTACTACTTTTAATCCCTCAAAATAATCAGATGCTATAGGATGAATTATAATCTTTGGTAGATAACTCTGTAGTTTCAAAGAACTTCTATAAAGGAAATCCTTAGAAATGTCAATTGGGAAGTAATGGAGATTTCCATTTTGTTTTTCTAAAAAATATTTTAACAAAACTTTTGTCTTCTTTGAACTTCCACTTCCTAATTCTACAACACAAACTTCTTTATTATCATATAATTTTAATAATACCTTAATATTTTCTATGATGATTTTATATTCTGTCAGAGTTAAATAATATTCAGGCTGTACACAAATTTGCTCAAAAAGTTCAGAACCTTTCTGATCATAAAAGAATGTTGGATTTAGTTTTTTTCTTTTTTTACCTAATCCATTAATTATTTCTTTAGCAAAATCTTCCAATATTATAGATTCGTTTTTTTTATTGTATGGCAATATTGATTATATATAAAAATATTATAAACTATATAATTAAATATCATAATTCTAATATTAAAGTATAATAGTTATTTTATTGGAGGAGTCGCGAAGCCTGGTCAAACGCGCAGGACTCAAGATAACAGTAAAAATTAGTGATAAATCCCGTCCCTCAGGGGTTCGTGGGTTCGAATCCCACCTCCTCCATTGAAGCCTCGCTTCGTTGTCCTTCAACAACCGAAAACCTTATTCTTGGCAAACAACATCAAGCAAGTGATTCTAAATATGAAATAAGAGATCTCATAATCCAGAAGTCGAGAACATTTCTGCAAATAACTTCTTGTCGTTCTTGTTAAGGCATTTTCTAAAAGATTTCCATTCTTTTTCTTCTAATACCGCAGCAATCCTGAATGATGGTATTGTACGTCCAATAATAATAGTAGTTGCAAAATATGGATAGCATAATCTGTTTCCTATTAGAAGAGGGCAAGTGTTATAGAACAATGTTATAGAAGAATCCAAATATCTTTAATTGTTCATAATCATTATCATCAAGTAGATGTTAATTTTTTTATTTTTCCTCTTACTTTTCCCTTCGGCTTATCGTCTGTTTTTATATCTACATAGGCTTCTCCTTTCTCTATTTTTCTGATTAGTTCCTTGGTATTCTTTCCTTGTAGTGGACCTTTTAGATCCTTTGATCTTAATTTTCCATCAGTTAGATTACCTATAACTTCTCCTGATGGAGTTTCAGATTTATACAATTCTGCAACTACGTCTCCTTTTTCATCAGGTTTTCCTGTATGAATATCAACTTCTTTTATTTTATCTGTATCTGTAACTTTAACAGAGTATTTTAGATCATCTTTTTCATCATCTTTATTCTTGTTATTATTATTAGAAGTAGATTGAAATGTTGCTAAAGCAGTATCTAATGTATCTACTTCTGGCACTTCCTCTTTTCCAGTAAGTATTGCAGCAAAATCTACTATATTTTCTTTCTTTTCCTCCTTCTCCTGACTTTTATTATTATCGGTAGGAAAATTCAATGTAATTACAAATTATATATATTTCTTTTAATACTTAAATCATTTTCTTATATACGATTAATAAGAAAAATGGGGCTGATTTATGAATTATTGTTATTCTTCAAATATCTTCAACTCTTACTTTTAATGGATTCTTCATATTTTTTACAATCTCATGATGCTCTTTGGGAGGTAATTCAAGAAAAAGCAGTTAAGAGCAACAATAACAACAAAAACTAAAGAGGGAAGGTTCATTGAGGCTCATGTATTACTATACACTTCCTCTAGTCTGGTTTTTCAGTCCAAAGAACTCTAGACAGAACCTCATAAAAATATAGTGATCTATCTTTTAAGATACTCAGAATGTTTTTATGTAATAAAGGTCTAGATACCGTTTATGTCTATTCAAGAAGAGGAAAAGGAAATTATTGATAAAAAAAAACATGTTGGAATAAAAAAAGAACAGGACAAGACAAATTTCTCACCACTAGAAGTAAATAGACATGATTATAATATAATTTCGTATTCAAACAATTTTTCTCGAAAAAATAAAATCGCATCAAGGAATTTTGAGAACTCGGTTAATTATCAACAAATAATCAAGACTATGAAAGAAATAAAGTATAATTTAATGGAAGAACATAAGAATATCATCGATACCTATAATTCAATCTATTCTAAACGTCTAGATGATATAATTTATTATAACTTAAATAACTCAAAGATTATGGAAGAATATTCTAACACTTGTAATGAAATAAACCAATATCAAATGGATAATCAAACTAATACTACTACAAGAATAATAAATGATATTATTGATAAAAATATGGATACATTCCTAAAATCAATAGAATTTGCACAAAAATTTTACTTTGACGTTGTCCAAAGTTATTATAATTATGTAATGAAGATTAACAAATCATCTGATAGATGATCTTATTTTCATTAGATTAACTAAGAAATTTACTGCAATAATTGTCTTGTCTCCAAGCGTTATATAGTATACTTTACAGGTTTGTGTACTTGAATAGTTGTTCAATCCAAAGAACAAAAAAAACAAGTTTCACACTACATCATAGCCCTTCCATTGACGATGACATTTCCTTGGCAGATCATTTGATCCTTGAAGGAGGGCTATGGTTTTAACCTGTATTAAATTTTTAAATATTTTATTATGTATATAATAATGATAGAAACATACAGAAGAGTTAGCTGTCACAAAGTTATAGCCATTTTTCTATTGTTATGGTTATCCTTAGAGGGCTATGACTTTTTAAAAGTTATTGAATTTTGTTATTATTATATTAACAATATTCAATTTTTGAATATGTTCTAAATAAGTAGTTTAATTATTATATATTATATTTAACTATAAT
>DATFBJ010000159.1:0-4108 GCA_035253885.1 Nitrososphaeraceae archaeon | reverse complement strand
CTTATAAAGATAAATCGATAAATCTCTATTTAAACTTGCAAGAGGATTAAAAAAAGCCGGATAATGAGGCGGAACTTTGACATCAAGAGAGTTTTTAGGAACAAGTAATTTTGTTTGACCTTCTATAATTTGTATAAAATTATCCATTCTTTTTAATAAAGATAATAATAGAATTAAGACTATAATTACCATTCTTCATCTTCTTTTGGTTTAATCTTTATTTGGATAGAAATTTTAATTTATGATAGTAAACTAATTAGATATGATAATTTGCTGGTATGTGGAATTGATGAAGCTGGAAGAGGGTCAGTTATAGGCCCTCTGGTAATAGCTGGTATAAGTATCAAAAAATCCAATATCAAAAAATTGGAGGATATTGGAGTAAGAGACTCAAAAGCTTTAACCAAAAATAAAAGAAGTTTTCTATTTGATAAAATTTTAGATGTTTCAGAATTTGTATGTATATACAAGCTTGATTGTAAGACTATCGATGAGAACGTATATCAAAAAAAATTAAATAAATTGGAAGGGATAATAATGTCATCAATAATTAAATATATCTCTGCAGATATTGCCTATGTAGATTCGTGTGATATCAATATCGATAGATATACAAATTACCTTAAATCAAATTTAAAAAATAACATTAACATCATTGCCATGCATAAAGCAGACAGATTAAATCCTGTTGTATCTGCAGCATCCATAATTGCAAAAGTAACAAGAGATAGAGAAATTCAAATTTTGGAAGAGATTTTTCAAAATATAGGAAGTGGGTATCCATCAGATAAAAAGACTATGTGTTTTATAAAAAATTGGATTAAAGAATATAAAGAATTTCCAAATTTTGTACGAAAATCATGGAGACCTATAAAAGAAATAACATATAGACAAAGCAAGGTTTATGAATTTATTTGATAGTCTGTATATGTTGCATATATTAATCCATGATCTTTATCATAAGGATCAAGATATATAATTTGTTCTATATTAAATCCACTATTTTCAAGTTTGTTTGCTTCTTGAAGTATAATTGTTTTTGGATCTTGAGTTACATCTATACTTCGTGTCTTAACTACAAGCAATATTTTACCACCATTTTTAAGAAAGATTTTACAATTATTTATTGCTATTTCAGTTTGATCAGGTTGTGCAATATCACAATACACAACATCAACTTCACCGTATGTAGAAAAGTAGGATAACGGTTTTCTTGCATCTTCTATTATTGGTATTATATTTTCTCTTTTTGAAGCAACATTTTCTATAAGTTCTCGAGCCACTCTAATAGATGATTCTATTGCAAAAATTACCCCAGAATTTCCTACAATATCAGAAATATGACTAACAGTAGTTCCTGTAGACGCACCTAAATAAAGTACTGTTGTTTTATTTTTTATAGGGAGATTTCTTAGACCTTTAAGCAAAGCTGCAGCAAGTTTACTTCTAAATGGATCCCAGAGTCGATATTCTTCCTTATCTATTAATATTAGTTTTTCGTTATAGACCACATTCCCTTTGATTAAATTCAATGTAGCTAAATTTTTTTGACCATTAAAAGTCACCCATTTGTAACCATCAAAGTCATTATTAAAATCGGTTGCAGAATATGAAGATGATAATAATAACTCATTTTGATCTGTACTGTTAATAATAGTATTTTTCATCTAGATACAGAAATGAATGATTGTTAATTGCTATTTAAATATAACATACAGTCACCTTTTTCTATAGAAGAAAATAAATGTTTTAATTAGAATTTATTTCTCTTAAATTTTTTTTTCTTATCATATTTTTTACTAAATTTATTAAATCGTCTTCTTGGATTTTTGTTATAAATCATCTTCATTTCTTTTCTTGGAGGCTTTTGTTCTTCCATTTTTGGCTGCTTATATTTTTCTTGTATATCGGAAATTCGTTTATTCAATTGTTCAGAAATATACTGATCCTTTTCACCTTTCCGAAATAGGTCTATTCTTGCCGCAATAGCTATCTTTGAAGCAATTGCTCTGGCAATCTTTCCTCTTTGCCATTTTGGCGCTGAATGTAATATAGGCTGTTGAAACAAAATTCCATGTTTTGGAGGGGGCGCTCCTGTTTTTAAGGATCTAAAAAGTGCTTTTTCAGCTCCTATTATCTGGATAGTACTAGCTGGCATGATAGAAAGCTTTTGAAGACTTCCAGCTTTAGCAATCAATCGTGCTCCAACTGTAGCAGTTAATAATTCCTTGATGTTTGGAGCAATTTTTTCCATTAATTCTTCAATTTGATTAGCAAGAATTCGTCTTAATTCAGTTTGCATTATAACTTCATTAGCAAGTTTTTTGATTATAGATAGATTTTCTTCTAAAATATCACCACCTTTACTTCTTTTAACAGCTTCAAGTATAATTTCTGCTCTTTTGCTTTCTATGCCAAGATTTTTAAGCATATTTAGGTCGATATTGTTCCTGTTTCCAGCTAATCTAACAATTTCAGCATAAGTGAAAATATTTTGAATTAAATAATCAAGTTCTGGAAAATGTAATCCATACCATTCACGAAGTCTTGCACCTATTACATTTATGATTTTATCTAATTCATCAAGAGCATTAATTGATTGACTGATATGGAGATCAAGTTTCTCTGATATTCGCCTTACTTTGCTAGAGGAGAAATCCAGAGCAAATTTTCGTAGTTGTTTATGTGCATCCAGTTCATTTTCAGCAAAACCAGCTTGGATAAAATAGTTTAGCTTATTTTTTGAAATTTCTTTAATTTTATCAGAAGGCATTATGTAAATATTTATTCCATTATTTCGAAGATATGATATTAGTCCTATATCGTTACAGAATACAGAGTCATAAATACGTAATTTATCAGAAATATCAAGTATTTCAGAATAATCACCATTAGAAATTAAAATGTTAGAAGAAATAATATCTTTAAATTTTTTTGAATAAATAAACTTGTCTTTGCTTTCAAATACAAACGGTCCTAATTCAGACAAGATCATAGTACAGCTTTTAGTCATTATGTCATATTTGTAATAAAGCCATTAAAAAATATGTCTCAAATTTAAAAAATCTGTAGATATTAATAAATATCATTTTATCATCTTATTCCATGATTGTTTTTTAATTTCTTAAAAAATAAAAAGAAAGAAGTTAATTCAAATGCTAACGAAAAAAGCAAAAGAAAGGAAGTGGAATACAATAAGCGACAGGTCATTCTAACTAGACAATCTGCAGATGGAATTATTACGTATTCGAAAACATGGCATCCCCACGAAGGAATTCTTATTTTGCAAGGTAAAAGCAAGAAGAATGGAGAAATAAAAATTGATGGATTAGTAGTTCCTCCTTTTGCATCAAGTGGACCTTATTACTCTGGTTTTCCAACAAATGAATTGCCTATGGATCTTTCCTATATAGGAACGGCTCATTCTCACCCCGGTAGATCTAATAGACCATCGTTACAAGATTTGAATAATTTTTTTGGATTTGTTTCTATAATAATTAGTTATCCATATGAATATGACACAATAGCTGCATATGATCGTAATGGAAATAATATTAGTCTTATAATTGAATAGAGACGGGAATTAATAGATCGTTCAAAGATCGATATGTAAAATAGTTGGACATTATCAATCTATAAATACAATCCTTAAGTAAAAATATATGTGAATACACTCTCAATATTTGATATATATGACGCTTGAAGAATTACGTGATAAAGCCTTTTTTCAAAATACAATAGATATTTGGATAATGTTATGTAATGAAAAAGGTGTTAATTCATATGATCCTGCTAAATATACAAAATTTATTAGTTATCTAAATAACAAAGGATTAAAGATGCAAAAGTTTCCGCTTTGTATTAAGGAATCTGGTGGCACTTTTGATAGAGGAATAGAAAAGGCGAAATTTCTAGATACTTTATCTAAGATTTCTTCTGAAAATGCCTCAGCATATACAATTAGACTATCTTCTGATAATATTTCAACCATTAGAAAATTTTTTAAATAATTTTCATATTTTCTCTATCCAAAATATACATTATTTTTTTATATTATTATAAATCAAATACATTATTAAAGGCTCTGTTCATTTAATTACTGTTTAAG
>DATFBJ010000158.1:0-3636 GCA_035253885.1 Nitrososphaeraceae archaeon | reverse complement strand
AAATTTGACCTTCCCATTCATTCAATAATTTATAGACGTCATCTTTAGTATCAGGACGGAGATCCTTTAAAGAATTATCGATAACTTTCTTGTATCCACTTCTAAAATCTTTTGGCCTAAATACTGATCCCATAATAATCTATAGTAATCTAAAATAATAAGTTTATTGAATTTTAAGATAGTTTTAATAATTAAATATTTATAACATCACTATTTTTTCAGAATGCAAAAAAAATATAATTATAAGAATATAGTGAAGTAGGAAAAACATACATATTAAAAAAATGATGTGATAAACTAATCAATTAATTCAATAAGAATAAAGAAGAGATAATAAATATTATTAAAATAATTGGAAACTATGATGTAAATGAAGATGCCAAAAGTGCAAAACTGATCAAGCTATAGAAGATTGCTTAAATACTTGAGCTTCTAATACGAAATATTTTCAAATTAAGCAAAATTAAACTTAATTCAATAAAACAACTTTGAATGATGCTCTGAATTCTAATAAAGAATTTTATAGGTTTACATTAGAAATAACTCTCATATATTACAGTATTCTCTCTTTTTAAGAAGGAATAATTTCTCTTACTTCTATATCATATATATCAAAATTAAGGTTATTTGTTTTTAAAATTATCTTGGGGGAGCCCCATGATATAATTGCTCCTTTAGTTATTGCTCCACATTCATCCATTTTTGCTTTTTCAGAATTAATTCCCCATTTTCCATCATCAATTTTTTCATGAACTTTAATATAAGGTCCCTTTCCTTCATTTTTTGTATCCACAAAACTTTCAAGTTTTACTTTGGAATTTTTATCGAAATTATAAACTATTGCTTTAAATCCAATTTTTTTATTGTAAAGATTTCCTAATTTTATTTTCTCATTAGGTTTATCTATTACATAATCTGCATGATATTGTTCTTTTTTCATCTGTAATTTCCCATCTTCTGAGATATTATTGTGATAGCTTGAACCGCCACAATAAGCATTTGGATATTCTTTAATTTCTTCTTCTCCCTTACTGTCATGTATAATAGAACGAGAAACTACAGAAATAGCTTGATCTCTTTTTTCTGCATCTAACATTTTGAATATTACAGTAAATTCTATATTCTTCCAATCATTTGGATATAACCAATATCCTTTTTTATCTAATATACTGAAATTCCATGTTCCAATTTGTTTCATTATTTCCTTCTGAGTTAATATGCCTGCTTGTTTTGTAGAAATATCAATTCTTGTTGTTCCCTTGCCTACTTTCCAGCTTCCATCTGAATTTCTATCTGAAAATATCTTTTCATTTCTAGTCTCATCTATCTGTTTTAAATCATTAGGATTTTTATTGTTAAACCTATAATATTCTCCATCTGGTTTATCTCTATAAATTGGGAAAATTTTTTCTTTTTCGTCTAATGGAGGAAAAGGTAGTAATTGTATTTTTGTAATTTCTGAAATTAAAGTACTTGTTACTATTGAAAATCCAAATATTATAATCAATATTAATGCATAGTTGATTTTTTTTAGGATTAAAAATAATGTTATAGTAATTATAGAACCAATGATGATATAGTAATTTTTAAATAATCCAATGATAAATGCTAAAGCTATTAAAATCACTATCTTTAAAATCAACCAATTCAATTCTAGACCCAGTAACTTCCATTTTAGCCAATAAGAGTGTTCTATTTCCAAAAATAAATTTACTATTTTAAGAAATAATTTAATATGATATTGATGAATAATATAAAATATCTTCAATTTAATTTGATGTTATCTTTTCTGCATAGGATAATATGGCACACAGAGAATAGTCAACTGATTTTGACATAATTTTGTAGTTCTATAATAGTAATAATGATTATACATCAAATAGAAGATGTATTTCTGACATGAATTACCAAAAACTAGAAAGATTGATGTATGATCTATCCTTTAATTTAGTATATACTAATATATAATAAAAAATCTAGTAATAGAATAATTCCGAAATATTAATTGATAATATAATAAAAGAATAAAATACTGCTATTGAATTTGCATTAAACATAATAAATAACAATAATAAAAGAATATTTAGAAAGCCATAGCCCTCTAAGGAATTATTCATAACAATAGAAGGCTATTTTGTTTGCTGTTCTTTGGACTGAATGACTATAGATACGTTACATAATTCTGGAAAGAATACTATATAATACTTGGAGATAATTTAATTGTCATACCTGTAATCCAATATATGATTGTTAGAGATAAATAATATTTTCCTTAACCTGCCTCTTAAGTACGGGAGCAAATTTAGAAGGCTGTAGCGAAGTTTTATGTGTTTATGTATTTGTCTTTATCTTTGTCTTTGTGGATATTCCTTTATATGGTTTTCAATGCAGGATAAGGAAATTAATTATGTGATAGTAGGTAAAATTTACTGTGTTTTCATACTATATTAATACTTATATTTTTCTCTCAATATTTGTAAATATAGATCTTTATTTATTTTAATTATCCATATTATCTAATGTAAAAGGAGAGGTTCTGTTTGGAGTTCTTTGGACTGAAAAACCAAACTAGAGGACATGTGTATATATAGTGGTAATATATACATGAGCCTCAATGAACCTCTCATTTTTGTTGGTTTTGTTGTTGTTGTTATTCTTAACTGCTTTAAGTATAGATAGTTTACATATTAAGAAGATAAAGTAGTTTTTATATTACATATTGATATCAGATGTTTTATCATTCAAAATGATTATGGCTTTTTACAAATACTATTAGATGATTTTTCTAGCAATCACTTTCAATAATATATAGACATTGATTTAATTTAACAATAAACTAAATCCAAATAATATCTCTGACCTGAATAAATGTACAAATGGAAAACGATAAAGACATATCATTTATTCAGGCCGCTGGAGGTTGAAAAGAAATAAATTATAAACTATATAAAAATTTTATATAATTTTATTGTAATAGTTATCTCTTACTTCCATATCATAAATATTGAATTTAAAATCATCTACTTTGAGTATAACAATTGGAGTATCTCATGTAAAATCTTATTATTAAATTTATTTAATATGATACTAAGATATTAGTAATAAATAACTTCGAAAAAGAAATAAAAAATTGATATTAATTCAGTTATTTGAAGGCACCTGTAATTGTTCTCTTATTTTTTCTAATGGGCCAGAACTCTTATTATCTTGTTGTTGTTGTCCTTGTCCACCTTGTTGTTGTGCTTGTGTGCCTGTTTGTATTCGTGATACCGGTAAATAAGATTTTTTATCAGAATAAAAAATTATACGAATTATTAAAAAGAAAAGGTTGATGAATTTACTTTGCTAAATCTTGTAGTTTTTTCCCAATATTTGCAGCAACGTCTTTTGCTACTTCAGTAGTAATATTCGATCCCACGCCCTTTGCTTCTTTGCTAATGTTGGCTACAATATCACTGACATTTTGTTTTATTGCTTCACCTGTTTGATTGGCTGCTGATTGACCTTCATTCTCCTGCATAGTTTGATTTGTTCCTTCTTCTGATTGTGCGAATGCAGAAACATTAGTGAATGTTGAGATTGAAAGTATTATTGAAACAAGAAATATTGTTGTTGCTATTGCTGCTGCTGCTGTTG
>DATFBJ010000157.1:0-3189 GCA_035253885.1 Nitrososphaeraceae archaeon | reverse complement strand
AGATTTTTTTTAAAATAATTTTTAGTTGCAATATAGGAAATAAAGACAATATTATAATCACTTTTAGCCAATATATATAATCCATAGAAGATTATATCATCTTTTTCAAAATTATATATTATTGAACTAGTATTCATACCTGAAATTAAATATTTATCATAAACGAATCCTTCTATATATTTAACATTTTGCAAGTTTAATTTAGATATATAATCCTTAAGTACAGAATGTAAAGTATTGTCTAATGATTTATTATTTAAAGAAGATAAAATATCTTCATTATATTTTTTAATTTCTGAAGTTATTTGTTCATCACGGATTTCAATATAGCCCTGTTGTCGATCTAGTTTTTGTATTATTAGATCTACTTTTCCTTCTTCAAATCTATGTCCAGGAGCAATGGCTTCCCAATCTGAAGGATATTCTATTGAAAATTTACCAAAAGGATCCACAAAGGTTATAGTTTCATTATGATTTTTTTGACCAACTGTTTCATTGATAGCTACTATAGATAATAAAATTATAAATCCTTCTAATATTGTGTATCTTAACAATTGGGTTGAATGATTAAATGTTATCTATAATAAAATACTTTTTCTTCTTAAATCCTGCAATATTAGTAGGATTATGGTGAATTAATAATAATAACTTATTTTTAGAATATTAAATAAACTTCATAATAAACCCTTGTTACTTTTGTATAATTTTCAAAATATTAAGTAACATATTCAATATTCACATATGAAAAAGTAATATACTTTGAATTGCATATGTTATATAACTAAAATATTATAATATAGTAAATTGAACTAAACTAAATTGAATTGAATTTAAAATTATAGTCTCCAAGTAAATCGTGGTGACTGCTTGAAGAAATCATAAGCATTATAGAAAGTAACTTTTTCTATGTCATTAATACTAAACTTCGCTTTTTCCATTTCTCTGGCTACCAGGGGAACACTTAGAGGATCAGATATTCCCCAATCAGCTGCACTATGTACCATTATTCGATCTGTTCCATGTTTTTTTACAATGTTCATTGCTCTCTCAGGAGATAATTTAGTAAAAGGATAAACAGACAGACCAGCCCACATTCCTAATTCCAACGTTTTTTCAATTGTCTCCTCTACATTATGATCAACAAGTATTTTATTTCTATTATATTTATTATTATTGCTGCTACTGTTAAGTAATACATTCTCAATTCTTTTTATTCCTTCAGATTTATTATAATGAGGTAGATGAATTGTCACAAGCATATCCTTTTCTGCTGCCATATCCATTTGTTTAATAAATAACTCTTCTTCTAAATCGTTAATTAGATCATATCCTATTTCACCTATAGCTACAACTCTTTCTCTATCCAAATATTTCTTCATTGCTTCTACAGCATCAATTGCTAATGGTCTTTGGTTGGCTTCCTTTGGATTTACAGAAATACAAACAAAATGTTCAATTCCAAATTGTCTAGCTCTTGTAGTTTCAAAAGATATTATATGTTCCCAGTAATCTTCAAATGTACCTACTGAAGTTCTTGGGCTTCCAAGCCAAAATGAAGGTTCAACTACAACTTCTATACCTGCCTTTGACATTGCATCATAATCGTCAGTAGTACGAGAATACATATGAATATGTGGATCAAATAGTCTGCTCAATGATTAGGTGATCATCATCATTATCATCATCTTCCCCTATAACTAGATTTAACTATTTAATCATAAATCAATTGAGAAAATTTATTAATGTTATAGTAAAAATGATTCAAAAGAATAGGATAGAAAATAGAATAATAAATAATAATATTTATATAAAAAGTCTATTCTTAATTAACATTCAATTCATGAAATACTTCTTTGGATCCTCTGGTTATTTTCATTTGAGGTCTTCATCTTTATAACCAATAGGAAGTAAAACAATAGAAATATATTATCTGGGACTTAGAATTGTTGATACCTTTTCTTCGTTAAATGCTCCAACCCATACTGATTAAACCTAGTGCACATGCTGTTAATTGGGCGTATGCTGCCGTGATTGTAGCGTCTTGTATTGAAAATAATTCTGCTTTTTTTCCATATTTCCTTGAACGAATAGGATTAGCACAAAAAAAACTAAAAGTAATGGTGCTTCTGCAATAAACTCTTGATCTTATCAATTTTTTAACAATCTTGTTTTTAATTTCTAGATTTTCTATAGGATAAATCTCAAAACTTTGCAAACCTCCACCAGATGGAGAAGAATCACATACATCAATAATCATTTTTACCATTGCCTTATCTATTTAGTACTAGTAAACTTTCTGACAGACCTACATTCTTCTAAAACTTAATTTTTTTGGTGTAATCTTTTTAGTTACATATTGTATTTTTACTTATAAAAAAGAAATATATTTAAAATTGCAATAATAAAAAAATTTAAAATAGTTTATGTTAGAATTTAATGTAATGTATTTATTATATTTTTCATTATAAACTGCAATTCTAAAAAATTTGGAATTTAATTAATTAATTCAAAATTTAAAATCTATTTTAAATAAGGAAGACTTAATATTTCATCTAACAGTAATGAATAAACCTTCTCTTTGGAAAATAATATCAATAATAGTCATTGAGACTGTCATGATTAACAATATAAAGAAAATTAAATCATAGGTATATTGAAAATGAATGTGTACATGATAATGATATAGGACACAAATTGCATCAACATCAGTTTTACTATTTAATAATATTAAAGTTAAAAAATATAATAATTTATTTAAGATAATATGCATACAAAAAAATTTAGATTAATTATCAATTAATTGTCATTCTTATCTTATCTTATTATTCTTTCAAATAGATAAGGTATTTGTTTTTGAATAGAGAGATTATTTATTATAAAATTTCAAGAGATCACTCTAGATGTTGTTTGAATTACTATTTATATAATTGCTATAAATATGCCTAGTTTTTAGTAACTAATACAAAAAAAATAATCACTTATATTTTTTATAATTCATTATTAAGTGTCAACAAACAGAAAATTAAAGAAGAAATCTATAGTTAAAGCGATCTAAAACTGATATAGCAGAGAGAACTTTTAATTATCAATTATAGAAGTTAACTTTTTAATTAGGTGGTCTTCATTTTTGATTGGCTTTTGAATAAAGTAGTTTTCACCAATTGCCATACCAAATTCAAATCGTGATTT
>DATFBJ010000156.1:0-3441 GCA_035253885.1 Nitrososphaeraceae archaeon | reverse complement strand
ATAAGTAAAATGGTCAAATTTTAAGTCACTATATTTTAATATATTTGATAATGGGGTACTATTTTTGTTATAGTTATAGTTATAGTTATTTCCAGGTTGTTTATCATTTATAAAAGAATTTCCTACTTTTATTTTCTTTATACTTTCATTATTATCATCTTTTTTAATCTGATTATCTTGTATCATAGCAACTTCATTATTTTTTATTTCTTCTTTTATAATTCCAGCCCTGTCTAATCTATTTAATGCTGTCAATACTTGATCTTTTAAATCGATAATTTTTTTTCTTTCAGCATGAATGTTAGTCTCTTTATTTTTGTTGATAATATTATTTTTATAATTTGTTACTTTTCTTGTCTTGAGGTTTGAATTAATAGTTTCTTCAATATCAAGTGGAGCATTTATATTATTTAAATTATTATTGATATTGCTTGTTTTTTTATTCTGGTTTTTTGTTTCTAGCATTCTAGATTTAGTTTCTATTTTAAAGTTAATTTCTTTTATTTTTTCATCAATATCTGAAATTTTGTTATCTAATAGAGAAGCTAAATCATTCCTTAGCTCTATTAACCTGGTAACATCAAGTTCAGATTGAATTTTGTCCATTTTTTCATTTAATTTTTTTAATTGATCATTATACTTTAGTAAAAGGCGATCTTTTTCGAATATATCGATTAATTTATTTTTTGAGGCATTCAAAATATTCTCTATGGCATAAGATATTAGTTGTTTCTCAAATTGATATATCTTTATTTCATCTTCCAATAACTGAAAATTACTTTTAAGTAAATTTGGTTGGATTTTTTTTTGCTTTTCATTTTCCTCTTTTTCATCTGCTTTATCTTCTCCTTTAACCTTAGAATTTTGTGATTTACTCCTATCATTCTTTTTTATTTTATAAGATAAAGAAAAAATTCTATTATAATATAATCCAAAAACAACTCCTCCAATTAAAGCTAGACCTGCTACTATCAATAAGAAAGAATTAAAATCAATCATTTTAATTATAAACTATACATATACTAATAAATTAATATTTAAAAAATGTAAAGAATATAGAATATAATACACCTTTTTTCAAACAAAGAAATTATTAAGCCAGCTAGATCTTTTTGAGAGAGATAATTTGTTAATAGTTTTTCATTTTTACTTATTTTATTTAGATTACTTGTCTTTTAATCCAGTTATATTTTCTCATTTTTGGATCCGGATATCCACATTTGGAACATTCTTTTCCGCGTTTATGAAATGAATTATGACCACATCTTCGACATCTTATATGCACTTTCTTCCTTGTATATTTGCCCATTGAAGTTGTTCCTTTTGTCATTTCACCTTATCAACCTCCTTCTCCTGATTTTCTTTATAATAGTTCTCATTTTTACTTTCACATTGGGGGTGGTGGAGAAATTATAACTACATTATCTCCTCTTACTACAATAGTTCCTAAATCTGCAGATTTACCTTCTACTATTTCTACTGAATCATCAAGTAACAAGTTCATGTGTTGATCAAAACCATGAAGAATTCCTCTAATAACTTTTCCTCCTTTTAATTTTATTAATACAATTTTTCCAAAACTTTCGTCCAAAACCTTTACGGCCATATCAACTGACAATACTAAATCTACCTTTTACTATCAAATGAATATTAGTTATATATTAAAATTTCATTCAAAGTCATTATTTTTGATTAGAGATGGATGTATATGTATTGTATTATGTATGTATGTGCATGTATGTCTTTTTAAAATATAATGAATCAGGAAATGAGCTTCCCTTGTCTTAATTGAAATTCTTAAATTCCTTTATAGTTTCTACAATCTTTTGAATTAGATTTTCCAATAATGATCGTCCTTTTATTATCGATGCTTTTGTCGGATCACCCCATACTCCATTTCCCGTTATTTTAGGAAAAGATCCTAGATTAGTCGTAAGACTATTATATGCTACTTTAGAACCTGAAATCTCTTTTGTATTTGCTCTTGCCATTCTCATTTTTACCAACTTTGTATTTATTGCTAATACAAGAGATGTTTCAATTTCTCCAGCATGATCAAAATCTTTCATTAAAGTCCAGTAATTAATAAAATTTATTTTTGCATTAGAAGAAATTTTATCAGAAACATTTTGAGAAATATAATACAAACAACCCATATTTCCATGATGGCCATTTAACAAGATTATATTTTTCATTCCATATTTTATAAGTGATAAACAAATTTCACTAATAAAATTGGAATAAGTTTGATGGCATAATGAAATATTAAATAAAGGTGCATGTTCAAAGGAAATGCCAAAAGTTATTGTAGGAAGATATAAAATTTGCAATTTTTCAGAAACTTTTTTTGCTAAATGTTCGATTATGATCGAATCAGTGGATACTGGAAGATGGTTACCATGTTGTTCTAATGAACCTATAGGAATTATAATAGTTGGATCTGACCTTTTTTTCCATTTTTCGATTTCTAGATTAGATAATCTGTAAATGTTATTCATTTTCTAACAATATCTCTTACATATATCTTCTATAGTTAGTCTTTTTTTTACCTTTGTTCTATGAAATTTATTGTTTTCTTTTTTTTCTCTTTTTAAAAATAGAATGAATATTCATTATATACATATACTATACTATAATTTTCTTTTTTGAATTTATTTATTTTATTAAATTATATTCTTTTTTATTTTTTTAACATGAACTTTACCCCAGTACACTTCCAATTTATCTTCCAAAGCTAATTTTATAGCTTCAAGCAACGTAGAACCTTCTAGTTTTCTTCCTTTATTTTTAATTGTATCAATATTGTCGCTTTCTAGAACATTAAAGGATTTTTGACATATGATTGGACCTTGATCTAGTTCTTCAGTTACAAAATGGGCCGTACACCCTACAATTTTCGCTCCTCTTTCATATGCTTGAACATAAGCATAGGCACCGGGAAAAGCTGGCAATAACGATGGATGAATATTTACTATTTTATTAGGATATCTCCAGACAAAATTAGGAGTCAGAATTCTCATATATCGAGCCAGAATAACCATGTCTATATTATATTCTTCAAATAATAATAGAATTTGTCTTTCTGCTTCTGTTTGATCTTTGTGATCAATTAAATAGAATGGGATGTTATATTTTTCAGCTATTGGTTTTAAGCTATTAGAGCTTCCAATTATAAGTGGGATTTTTGTTTTAAGTTCGTTTTTTTTATAAGAGTCAAGTATTTTTAATAGACAATGATCTTCATTACTTACAAGAACAGCAATATTTTTTAATCTATTTGGCTCTTGATAATGGACCTTGATTTCCATCTTTAACTTCTTCGCAAGTACTTGAAGTCCCTCATCTAATTTCTCCTTTATTATATTATTAAATGAAGCTTCAAGTTGCATACCAAAAAGACCCTTTATTACATTTTGATTTATTTTTTCAATATTTCCTCCA
>DATFBJ010000155.1:0-4434 GCA_035253885.1 Nitrososphaeraceae archaeon | reverse complement strand
ATGCATACAGGCTAAAGAGACTTACTGATAATGTGTTAGATGTTACAAAAATAGAAAGTCAATCTTTAATGCTTAAAAAAGAAAAATTAAATCTTAATATTTTGATATCTGAAGTCTTAAAGGAATATGTGAATAAAGAAGTAAAACATCAAATGGTAAAAATTGTATATGATTTCAAGCCCAAAAATGATGATATTATTGTAGAAGCAGATAGAGTCAGATTAGCTCAAGTAATTCGCAATCTTGTAGACAATGCTTTAAAATTTACTATCAATAACCAATTGATCTTTGTTATTGTAGAATTAGAGAAAGACAAAGAAGATCAAGTTATTATAAGCGTTAAAGATAGTGGAATGGGTATTTCAAAAGAGGTATTACCCAAATTGTTTTCAAAGTTTACAACTAGTGACTCTAATACAGGAACAGGATTGGGACTATATATTTGTAAGAGTATTGTCGAAGCACATGGAGGAGAAATTTGTGGTGAAAATAATTTGGATGATAAGGGAGGAGCAACATTTAGATTTAAATTACCAATTGCTAAGTAAAAAATTAATTATTATATAATAATTAAACAAAGCACAAAAGTAAAGAAAAAACTATCAATAAAAACATAATTTGTCAATGCAAATTACTCCTTTTATCTTATTTTTAATAATCAATTATTATTTATTTTAAAATGATCAAAATTATGTTTATATAGATTAAGAAATTAAATTAGGTATATCAATATAAGTATTATCTTATTATTTATCTTTATATGAAATAGCAACAAAAATTCAAATCTTATGTTGTTATTAATAAACTTAATAATTTTTAATATCTTTAATATTCAATAATTCTAATGGTTCTGTCTATTATATTTCATTAATTTTAAAAAGTAAAGTATATGTTATTCACCAGAAATAAAATTACAACAAAAATTTTTAAATGAAGTTATAAAAAGAAGATTAACCTTTAATTACTATATACTTTTATCAACATTGTGACATATCCATTTGTTAATTATTTTGGATCATGGCGTATGGTTATAGTCATCACTATAATAATATTATTCTTTATTTCTATTTCTTCATACCAGTTTTTTATAAATAACTCTAATAAAGTAAATGATATTGCTAGGCAGAATATTAAAGAAAATGCAGAACTTTTAATAAAAGAACTTGGTACATCCTTAAAAAATAAAATGGAAGTAATTAGAAGCAATATTCAAATTATAAGTAATTCACCATCAATAAAAACAAATCTTATTTCAGCTATATCTTTATTGGAGACTGCACAAAACTCTACTAGCGACTTAACTGCTTTTTATGGATGGACAAATAAAACTGGAAATATACAATGGTCAACACTTTTTTCTCAAGATAAGGAATTGTATGATAAATTACTAGGTACGGACGTTTCATCACAAGAACATTTTGAAAAAGTTAGATCTACATTAGATCTATACTTCACACCTGTTATACCTTCACTGTTGAATATTTCTACAATATTTATTTCATATCCAATTTTATTAACAGATACAAAAGAAGAAGAAAATTTTAATACTACTACTATAGAAGATGCCTTTCAAATATATTCCCCAGAAAATCTTTTCGCTATAGTAAAAGAACAGCAAGAAAAATCAAGTAAGAATAAAGAATTCGATGGCACTGTATATGCAGGCATAGATTTAACTTCCATGGTAAAACTTTTAGAAACTCAAGTTTCACCAAAAAATAGGTCATCGATATCTCTTATTGATAGAGATGGTACAACAATTTATTCTGCCAATAAAGGATTAGATAATCTCATTCTAGATAGTCAGGAAAAAAACAAAAATGTTATTGAAAAGGAATTTGACCAGGAGAATCAACAACTCATTTACCAAATGAAAGATAGAATATTATCATCTTCATCATTAAAAGAAGGAGAAATTAAGAGTATTGATATACAAGATAAATCAGGAAATTTATCATCTACAATATCATATATTCCTATATCTGTCAATGATCAAGTTGTATTTTATCTTATGTTGGATACACAATATGAATTTGCTAAAGAAATAGATGATCTTCTATTACAACAAAGAAATTTTATTTTTGGTGCTGGAGCTTTAATTGGTATTATAGCCTTTATAATTTCTATAATTATGATAGTATTCAACAATAAATTAAAAAAAATAGTAGAAGAGAAAACAAAGGATCTCAAGATTGCTGTTAATTCTTTAGAAAAAGCAAATGAACAGTTAAAGCAACATGATAATATGCAAAAGGAATTCATAAACATCGCTGCTCATGAACTTCGTACTCCTATACAAACTATCATAGGCTATTGTGAAATGATAAGTGTAATTCCAAAGAATTCTGAGAAATATTTGGAATCTATCAGAAGAAATGCAGAAAGATTGTCTACTCTTATTGAAGATATATTAGATGTTACAAGAATTGAAAGTAATAAATTGAAAATCGAAAAAACTGAATTTGATCTAAACGAGAAAATAAACAATGTAATAAAAGATATAGTTGTAAAAGATAAAACTGATAGGAAACAAGATATTGAATTTAATTCTCCTTTTCAAGATCAAATTATGGTGTATGCTGATAAGATTAGAATATATCAAGTAATTAGTAACTTGCTTAAGAATGCATTAAAATTTACTCCTAATGGAAAAATTACAATAACATTAGAAAAAACAGAAAGGAATAATAAAAAATTTATTTCAGTGCGAATAAAAGATGATGGTAAAGGGATAGATCCTCAAGTATTGCCAATGTTGTTTAAAAAATTTGTAACAAAATCTGAGAGTGGAACTGGACTAGGCTTATACATTTCAAAAAATATTATAGAAGCTCATAATGGAATTATAAGAGGATATAATAATCAAGATGGAAAAGGTGCAACTTTTGAATTTACTCTTCCACTAGATGAAAATAGAAATTTATAATATACTGTGTAAATATGATAAAAGAGAAATATAAAATAAATTATTATAATTAGTAACATATGTAGATTAAATTTAAAGTGAATTACATTTAGAAAATTTATACTATAAGATGTTTTGTGAAATCCTTGCATTATACAAGAATTTTTAATTGCTTTTGTAAATACCTTTTTTAGTTGGTTATACAATTATAAATTTTTTGGAAAATACAAATCTGATATAATTTATCATGACCTAACAAACAAATAAAAATTAAAAACAAAAAAAGTTTATTAAATTTATTTAAATAGTCATAACTAATTTCAAAGGATCCGTAAATATAACGGAACTTCCTAAACTATATTCTCTATATTTGAGGACGACATATTGTTTTTTAATTTTGTTTTTATAAGGTCTCTTCTTCTTCAAGTATTGGATATTTTTTCTAAAGATATTTTCTAAAATCTTACCAGCTTTGTTTTTTGTTCTTTTCAAATGATCAAATACTATTGTATATGAAATCTTTTCAAGCATTCTTTTAATAGACTCAAAAATTCTTTGAATAATTTTATCTTTTATTTGAGCCTTGTTATTTAATTGTTCAATTGTAGAACTTGAATCACTTCTAATAATTACTATTTGTCTAGTTCTTTTTAATTTCTTAAATGCCTTAATATTATCAGAAATTGCAAAAAAGATTGCAAGCATTTCCATTCTCTGAACCCCAAACTTTTCATTTTTTAATGAAGGTCTTAAGGACCTTATTTTGCTTTTATTGTTAAAGTGATTATGCCATGAAATATAACCTGAAGGAGAGCCATCTGCGTCAATTGCTATATTTAAAACACGCAATCCATATTAATAATATATTTTATCTTATTTAGTCCTTATGAATAAGGCTGAAATAATTTTTTTATATATTATTTTTGTGTAAAAAATTATTAAGCAAGCTACCTTATTTTTCTAATAAACTTTTCTTTATTTATTAAGTAGGTATAAGTTACCTGCATACAATCAACTAACCTTTTCGAGATTCTTTACAATCCTTTTTTCACATTCTTGGCCTTCTGGTGGGGCTAAATCCTGACTTTCAACAGAGACATGATATCTATCCCCGATTTGTATTTTGCCAGTGTCTGTATCTCTATCAAATGTAAATGTTCTTTTTATTGTACTATCTTTACTTTTATCAAGTTCAGCTTGTACATTTTCTATAACTTCAGATTTTATTTGACCCTTTATCATAACACCAAACTTTAACTTTTTGATATCTTTTTTATCTGCAAGAGGTGCATATACTTTAATTTTAACTTTATCAGTGTTACTACTACTATTTGTATTTAAACTTGCTTGATAAACTGCTTGGCTTTTAGAATATACTTGAGAACCAGTTTTAAATAAATTAATGACAGTTGGCTTATCTATATTTACCAAGTCACTTTCATTACAATCAAATTTTGTTATGGGAATAGTAGTAGTTTGTTTTGATACATCATCTCCTCCTACTTGATATGCACATACAAAAAATTCAT
>DATFBJ010000154.1:0-4167 GCA_035253885.1 Nitrososphaeraceae archaeon | reverse complement strand
AACAAGGATTACAGCAAGCAGCACAAACAGTAAAGCAAAAACTAGAATCAAATTCAGTTTCTAATACATAAAAAGTTGAGATCTGTATATAATCTATAATAAAAGGGGGAATAGTAAAATCTTGAGTAATTCTATTTATAATAAAATAGGATATGTAGAAATACCTACTGACAACGTTGAAGAGACAAAAAAATTTTATTCAAATATGTTTGGATGGGAATATGAGAAAAGTGAAGAAGATAAAGAAGGAGAAAATTATTGGTTAATAAAAAATGCTGGAATAAAGGGAGCAATAACTTCAAAAAGAGAAAATAATCAAACTCCTACATTTTATATTATGGTAGAGTCAATAGATGACTTTATAGCTAAATCTCAAAAGCAAGGTGCAAAGGTGATAGTCAACAAAAAGGAAATATCTGAAGGCTTTTATGCTACATTACAAGATCAGCAACAAAATACATTTGGTTTATGGCAAAACAAAAATAATAACTAAATTAAAGTATGGTTAAGGTCAAGAAGCAGTACAGGTATTGAGAGAGAAAACAAAAGGAAGACAACAACAACAATGACTGTTCCAACAAGAAGAAGAAAGACAACTATTTTTCGATAATATATCTAATAGCCTTAAAGGATATGGTGTATGCTAATTTTAACCTACAATAATTAATATTTTTTTTATACTAAAAATAATAAGACTTTTCATATATGTTTGTGTTATTGGCTTTCTTGTCTCATAATTAAATTAGATTTACATTATGGTAATAATAAATCCATAATTGGATTATCCTAGTGCCTAAATATTATTTAAAATCTAATATAATCCTGTAAATAATTAATAAATTTATAGACAGTTAATACCGTCTATATAAATATCCTTTGATTATCACATACAAAATGGTGCTTTTAGAAAGATCTGACAAAGTAAATGGATTTACCATATAGTCATGGATATATATAATAAATTCTAATATCAAATGATTTAAAGATAATAGATATCAATTGACGAAAGAGTTAGCACTATATAATAATATTATTCACTAGTTTATATATTACATAATAGTATAGCATGTTATGAATTTTATAAAGAACATAACTTATGGATTTATAGGTGGAACGTATGGAGTAACTGGATTAGGTATTGTCGATGGTAGTGGTCAAATATTTGCTATTGCAAGTGTAGCATTAGGTGGAGCTGCAATGGTTTCGGCTTTAATAGTTAGAAACCAAATAATAAAAAGAAAGGAGTTAGACAAGAAAATAGCTATAGAAATGAGATAATAAAATAAAAATAATAATCAATTTTTTATATTGTATTAAAAAATAAAATGATATATAACATCACAATCAAAAGCAGGGATTAAGAAAATTACTAAAGGTCTTTTAATGGAAGAAAATAAAAAACAAAAAAGTAATAAAAGAGATATTATTTATAATATATCTAAATATATAGCCAACAAAATACAACAAAAAGAAAGATCATTAAATATAGACAATAGTAACAATGATGATGAGAAAGAAGATAATATTAAAGAAAAAATAACAGAAAGAATAATTGATGATATATCTAATAATGCATATAGTCATACAAAATATATACATATGAATGGAAATTCCTCTTCTATTAAAAACAAAGCCATCTATGACTTACAAACATTACTCTCACAAAGACAAGATAGGCTTTGGAGTGTTTTATATGAGCATTATCAATACAATACATCAATAAAGAGAGGACAAGACTTTCTTCTCAATCATGTTGATTCTAAACTTTCTCTTGTTGTAATATATGCTGATTTAGTAGGTTCAACAAAAATGAGTATGGCTTTACCAGTAGAAAGAATGGCAAAGATAATCAAAGCCTTTTCACATGAATTGTCATCTGTTGTTGAAAGTTATAATGGATTTGTATTAAAGTATGTAGGAGATGCAGTTATTGCATTCTTTCCTAGCGGCTTTAACAAATATCTGTCTTGTGATACAGCATTCCAATGTGCTAAATCAATGATTAACGTAATAGAAAATGGTATTAATCCAATTTTAGAAAAAGATAAAGATAATTATCCAAAATTAGCTGTTAAAATAGGAATAGATGAAGGAGAAAATTTAGTTATACAATATGGATATGATAAAAGTGCACCTATTGATCTGATAGGATATCCTATGAATGTAGCAGCAAAGATGCAATCCCTGACCGGACCAAACAAAATTTCTATTGGAAATAATGTATACAAATTGATACATCCTTCACTAAAATTAGAATTTCAGGAAATGCATATAAAAAAAAGAACTGAATGGAAATATATTGATCTCGAAAACAATTTGCCATACAAAGTTTATACAACTAAATAATAGCTGAAATATAATAATAAATAGATAAGATTTGCACTACTATTGAATTTCTGGATTTGTGAATCTATAACGTAATGCGTAATTTTTTAAATCTGTTTAACTAATCTACAAATTAATTTTGTTAAAAAATATAATCAAAAACTTTTTAACACAAGGTATACATGCAAATGGTCGATTATACTATCTTTACCAAATGCAATGATTACAAAGTCCAATTAATCAATTTTGTGTAATAACAAATTAATAGTGAACATCTTGTGTTTTAGCTTTCATTATTCAAACAGTCAATAGTGTAATAACGATCCTATACTCATTCAAATAGTGATTGCAAATATTCTTTAACAATATTGTTATATAAACTTTACAAATTAAGTTCAATTTATTAAAATTATTCTAATTTAGTTTTCTATTTCTTACAAAAAAGAATCTGAGTTCATAAAAAAATTCCATAAGTAATCGCCGGAGCGCGACTCAAACCTCGAAGCAGTAGTTCGGGGTTTATTACTCTTTCATTTCTTAATTAATCCAATATTATCAAAAAATGCGTAAATGAATGATGAGATTGAAATAGGTTCACTATCTACGGCAATATTCTTATCTTTATGTATGTAGATATCATTTATTGATAGGTTTATTAAATATCGTAATGTAAAAAAATTGTGGCAAAGATTGCTATTATTCTCTTATTAATTGCACTTGGATTAGAAATAACTTATGGTATGGATGTAATAATTACATCACAATCTCAAATAGATAGCGAAAGAGGATTTTTGCCCCTAAATGAAGATGTCCGTGGGGTAATCTTTGGAGGTGGAGCAGTAGCTCTATCTGTAATAGGATTTGCAGTTGGTCGAAAAGAACCTAATAAAGCAATACCTATATTACTATTTATAAATGGAGGATTGATCATTTTAGGAATGATTATTGTAATCTCTATGCCCACGCTCGAAACAAAACAAGATTTTATGTGGACAATAGGCTCAACTATGATCTTTGGAGGAATATTAATCGGATTAGGAATAGCCAAAATTATTATAGATAAGAAAAAACTAATTGCTACCTGATTTTTTAAAAAATAGACTTAGTAAATGAATATATACAGTTTCCATATAAGACAATTATTTGTTATTTGTTATCATAATATATCATTCTATGGATGTAATTCAAGTAAACTATTAACTTGTGAAGGGATTTGAAGTCATAAGGTATTTCGGCGTTCTTTCAAGAAAAAGACATTATTCTGATCATCCAAATTATAAATAAATAAATAAACTTTTAAATAGATTTATTTATACATGTGACAAAGAATATTTTTATTATATGTTTTATAATTCAACTAAATTTCATATAAAGATCATAATTTTATCAGCAATTTTTTTGCCAATTATATTTTTTGCATCATTTACATCTAATATCAATGTATCAGATGCAATTACCATCGATAAAGATGTATTAGTAATGTATGCAGGCTCCTTAGTCAACATCTTTGAAAATGAGATTAAATCAGTATTTCAGAATTTAACAGGATATAATTTTATAGGAGAAGGAAAAGGTTCTGTACAGATTTCTAATATGATCTTGGATGGATTCCGAAAGCCAGATGTATTTGTAAGTGCTGATACAACTCCAATTGAGAGATTAATCAATCATAATCCTCCATTAGCGAATTGGCTTGTAAAGTTTGCATCTGCTGAACTTGTAATTGCATATAATCCACAAAGTCCATTTGCTTCAGATCTATTGAAGGCTAGCAATGGTGAGATACCATGGTATAAAGTTCTTGAGAAAGAAGGACTCAAATTTGGAAGAACTGATCCTGAA
>DATFBJ010000153.1:0-2349 GCA_035253885.1 Nitrososphaeraceae archaeon | reverse complement strand
TTCCATTTTTTTAATTTCCTTTGATAGTAAAAAAAGATCGTTGTTTAATACTGATCTTAAATTTTTGTTATAAATTGCAGCTGCAGGATGGATAGTTAGAAAGTACTTTTGTCCATTTTTCTCTATTATTTTACCTCTGTTTTTAATAATTGATTTTCCACCAAGAATTGATGAGTATGCAGTGCTTCCTAAAATACAAATAATTTTCGGGGCAATAAGGGAAATTTGTCTATCAAGATATTGCCTGCAGATAGAACGTTCGTCATTTTCAGGCAATCTATTGTTTGGTGGTCGGCATTTTACCACATTTGTAATGAAAACTTCAGCTCTACTTATCCCTGCTTTTTCCAACGCTTGATTCAAAATCATTCCTGCAGCACCGACAAAGGGTTTCCCTTGTTCATCTTCATTTTTGCCAGGTGCTTCACCAATAAACATTATTTTTGATGAAAGTTGACCATCACCTGGAACAGCATTTCTTCTGCTCCTAGAAAGTTTGCATAGCGGGCATCCAATCACTTCTGAAGCAATTTTCTCTAATGAATCGTTTGAAACCTTATTCATAGGCGTCTATATATGTATAATGTGATTCTTAAGGTGTAAAGTTTCTGTTTAAGATTAATAATATGGCCCAATAAAGTCTACCTTATAAATTCAAATATATTAATTAGACTAATAATTAGCTATCCTCATTTTTGAATTATGCTTAAATGAGCCTTCAAATATTTGCAATTGTATATCCATTGAATAGAATAATTTTAAAAATACTTCAAGTAAATATTCTTAATTCTCGATTTGTAAAAATAATAATGAGATATATGTATATATTTATATATGTATATATATTTAATCATATTGACTGTAGGAGTACACTTATCATCTATTTGTAATATAGTTAAGAATATGTATATTGTTTGAAGCGATAATTGTTTAGATAACCATCCTTATTAGAGAGATACTATTGTTTAGTACGATATATGTATTGTTCGTTATTACATCCTTAACTAGTCTACAATGTCAGCAACCTACATATTCCTTTCTAATGAATCAATATATTCTCTGTATGCTTTCACGAGTTTCTGATATTGCAATATCGCTATTCCATATATTTTGGCAACTTCCTCAGCATTACTTCTCAATGTAGATTCATTGAGTAGATCTGCCATCTTTTGAGTGATATCATTTAATTCTTTTTCATATAATTCAATTCTACTTTTTAGCTGTGTTAATTCGTCCGCTGGATTAGACACTCACTTAGTTTAAGATTGTTCCCTATTAAAACTTCATATATAATATAAGAACAAAATTCTTAGTTTAACTTCTATACATTATGTCAATTCTTTCAATTTTATCACTGAAAATAGAGTAAAAAAATAATTGTCATATCCTTTGTTATGATTTTTATAGTACAAATATTATTTATAAGAGAATTTATAATAAATATAGAATAATTTATTTATACTTATAAATAAATTAAATGGTAATTTGTACGTTCAAATTAAATATCGATAGATGTCAAAGCTGATGAAATTGCCAATCTCTCATGATATTGGATGCAATAGCAAGAAGCGTTACAATATTGACAATATTCTAGAATTACTAAATTGCGCAGGAAGTTGACTATTGTAAACGATTTATCTATTCAACATTGATATTCAAAAGTAAAAAGAAAGGAATTTTAGACAAAAAGAAAATAGAAGTCATATCGTGAAAACAGAGATAAGCTTGTTAATGCAAAGAAACAGAATAGAACCAAAGTGGTAGTGGTAGTGGTAGAAGAAATACAACATTTGTATAGCAATAGCGACAAAGAGTAGCTAAGTACATGAATTCCAATGATGCTATTCTCTGGAATCATAATATGATGTTCTTAACATCACTGATGTCGTTTCTAGGAATGACGATAAATCCAACAGGAAACTAATATAATTCGTGAAACTGATAATACGGAAACAGGTGAATCACAATCTCTAGCTGACGACAATGGTTCATCTGAGAATGTGGAGGGAAATTTCGAGGGATTGATGGTGGTTGGGATTTTTCTTTTTAATTTTCTGTTCTATTGTGATTTAGCTGAAGATATTTCACCGTCAGTAGATCAAATAAGATTGATTGCATAAAAAGGATGTACAACACATTCCCGAATGGCACCATCCAGGAAAGTTGAAGGATTTATATTTATTATAATACTTGATCTTTTTAGTTACTTTCATGTTTTTCATTAGTATGCGTAATAATATTTGTCAAAGAACTATGTGAAACTGGATGCATAGATTAGTTATTTAATTTTTAATAGATTCAAAGAAAAGGTAGATGAAAGTGTATTAATATTATTTTTATTACATCTTG
>DATFBJ010000152.1:0-4217 GCA_035253885.1 Nitrososphaeraceae archaeon | reverse complement strand
CTGGGAAGTTCAGAAAAAAAAATTGCGATGGTTTACAAGTATAAAGAAGAAAAAGAAATTTTTATCATTTCTATTAGAGGATCTAAAGATTGTAATGTTCATTTGGGAAGAACTGTAAATGATATTGCATCAGAGTTAGGAGGAAGTGGAGGAGGTCATGATAAAGCATGTGGAGCTGTCATTCCCAAAGATTCTTTCAATGCCTTTGTTGAACTATTAGATAAAAAACTCTCAGATTAGAATAAATGGTATTTGATTATTTCTACTTTTTTTAATTATTTTATCTTTTATCTTTCTTAATTATTATTACAATATAATAATTTATAAATATAATTTAGAAAAATGAATTAATTTTTTCTTTTAAATTTTGTTTTTTTACATTTTCTATATTTTCAATTAATTAGAATATATAAAATAAAAAGAATATATGATGTTATCATATTATATGGTTATAATTTCATCTACTTTAGAAAGTACAATAACTCCTCCAGCTCCACCTGATTTATCAACTGCTGCAGAATCTTTTATTACAGACACTATTTCATCTAATCTGTCTTCACCAACTATTGTCACAACTGTTCTTCGATTGGAATAAGCCATTGTAGTAATATCCCCATGTCTACCATATCTTATTTGATATTTTTCTCCTGTTCCTATACCCTTTGAATCAGTAAATGTTGCAGGCACTCCACGTTTATTTAATGCTAATATAACATCATGTACTTTTTCTTCTCTTATAATAGCCTCAATCCTTATTAATTGAGAATTAGTTTTTTTTCTATTTTCATTTTTCTCCGACAACCTAGTATCAGCTATTAATGAAAAGACCTTTTTTTTAAAGTTATGTTTTAAAAAGCTAATATAATTCCTACTTTAATAAGATTAAAATAAAATTTATAAGAATATTTAATTTTTAATATAAAAAGTCAAAAAATATTGTAAAGAATATGATTTTTATTTATTCAGCTGATTGAATGTGATTTATAAACTTAATAGAAATATTATAATATTATAATTATACTTTATTTTCATGAACTTATATTATGATGAATATTCTCAGTCTCTGTCATCTGAAATTCCTACAAGTAAAAATTCTTTTCTAAAGATAATGCTAAATTTAGAAAAATTTGAAATTGGACAAAGTTACGTTACTTGTAAGATAAGAAATAAAGAAAATAATCCAGTCATGATAAATATTCAAGGTGGTAGTCCTGGAATAGATCTATCTAATTCACTATTTGATTTGACCTATATTCCAAAAACTGCATATTTACGCACTATGATTAATAACAAGATTTTAATGAGAAAATTACCAGTTCTGGGAGTAAAGGATTGGTTACTTATTTATGAAAATACTTTTTTCATGTTAGCTGTAAAGGATAAGTATAATGAATTGGAAATTTTATGTGTTTTCTAATTTGCTAGTATATATTCTAATTCTAAAAAGTCTTTCAATCTATATTCTAGACTTAAATAGATAAAGATTTTAAGTAGTATTATTATCCAAATTATGAACATGGGCTTAGCGCCACTTGCTAAGGTTACTTTAATTCTTCCTAGGACTGAATCGTCAAAAGTTGCTAGTAAACTGGCACAGTTTGAATGGTTTCATCCAATCAGTTCTAATTCTGAATATTCTGATCCTCATTTAGATCAACTACATTTACGTTCACAAAAACTATTTCAAAGCATTGATGAAGTCGTACGTGAATTAGAGATTAAATCAGAAATAGGAATTATGGATGCTCTTATCAAAGGTACACCAAAGAATAAAAAAGAATTACAAATCTCAGAAATCGAACAGTTAATAACTAAACTGGAAGATGAATCAAAGACTCTGATAACTGAAACTTCAAAAATTATTGATGAACGGGATTCTATAAATAGACAACTTGATGAATATAAAACCTTAAAAGATACTTTAAGTGTAGTTTCAAGCTTAAAAATTGATTTATCCAAACTTCACAATAGTAAATTATTATATCAAAATATGTTTATTACTAAAACTAAAGATTTACCTGAGATTCAACGTTCTATTTCAAATGCATCTCTTTTTACATTGAAACTAAACGATACTAATTCTGCATTATTTATCTTTGGTAATAATGACGATGCTGATAAAATAGGAAAAGCAATACGTAGTTTTGACATCTCACAAATTACTATACCTACTACTTTTTCTCAAAATCCAAATGAAGCATTTCAACATTTAACTACAAGCATAAAGGAATTAACTACAAAGAAAAAAGAAATTGATTCTGCTATTTTGAAACTAAGCAAACAAAATACTTCAAAAATTCTTTATTTGAGAGAATCTTCACAGATTGCACGTGAGATTTTAGAAACATTCAGAAAACCTGCAGGATTAAAGAATTTTGCAATTATTCAAGGATACATTCCAACTGTTATGGCTGATAGTTTTAAGAAACTACATGAAAGATGGATAACCATATTTGAGCATAAAAAACATGATGGTTTTCATCAAATAGAAGGAGAAGAAGAGGGTCATGATTATGAGGCTCAACAATCAAAAGAAAATCAAGAACCTACTTTATTTGCCAATGGTCCTTATTTTAGATCTTTTGAACCAATAACACTCACTCAAGGTCAACCTAAATCCAATGAAGTGGATCCAACTACAATGATTGCATTCATATTTCCTGTATTTTACGGATTGATGTTTGGCGATGCAGGACAAGGTGCATTATTAGCTATGCTTGGAGCAGCATTTAGAATTCGTGGAACAGGAAATTTAAAAAAATGGGGTACTTTGATTCTAGCTTCAGGAATAGCTGCAGTAATTGTAGGCTTGATAGTAGGAGAGGCTTTTGGATTTCATATTCTTGAAGTTCCAGGTGGTGAATTTTTAAGATCATTAGGATTTATAGGAATCTTAAATGCAGCAGATTTTTCAGAAGAGACAGTACTTACTATTCTTACTTTTTCAATCAATATAGGTATTGTACATCTAGTCAGTGCTTTTGCATTTGCAATATATAAAGGAATAAAACAAGGCAAGATATATGAAGTACTTAGTAATCGTCTTCCTGTTCTAATAATGTATTTGGCAGTTATTCCTCTTATGCTAGCTGCAGTAGGAGCTAACTATAAAGTTCTTGAAATGTATACTAACCAAAATCCCGCTCCGTTCTTCTCAAATATAGCTGGTGATTGGGTTACTGTAGAAATAGTTACAAAGATTTCTTTCTTGATACTCATGATAACTATGGTACTACAAATTCTTGCAGTTCCTTTGGGCGTTAAACTTGGGAAAATGGAAGTTCATGGAAATGTAAATGAAGAATTATTTATGACAGTTATTGAAGTTATGTTGATTAGATTAGTAGAATTATTTGCTAATACAATTAGTTATACTCGAATTGGAATTATGTTACTTGTACATGTAGCTTTAATGGGTACAGCCAATAATGGAGTAGAATTCTTTTTCTCCACCGGTAATTTTGCAGTTGGAATAGTTGTAGCAATATTAGGAAATCTAGGTGTTATGATGATAGAAGGATTACTGGTCTATATTCAGGCACTTAGGCTTCATTTATACGAGTGGTTTACAAAATTCTACGAGGGTACTGGAGTTCCATTTAAAAAATTGGTACCAGAAATGCTATACACAAGCCTGGTATGGGAAAAGAAACTACAACAAAAATAGCATAACAAGAAACAATTTAATCTTTAAAAGTAATATGACCTAGGATATCTGCTCAATATCCTAGGTCATGGAAATTGTTCCCCTTCGGTTTGGTCGATGTATCATTTTTATGGTTAATAGGAATATTTAAACGTGGTGGATTGCTAAAATCATCCATTGAATTCTATTATCAAAATAATTTATAAATAACATGCGGCTATAAATTAAATGATGAGTGATTTTAATAATAAAAATTTCATATTAAACCAAGCGCTATGGTTAGGCATATCTCTAGCTATTAGCATTGCTATCTCTCTTATAGTACCATTCCCATACTCATTACCCATTATAATTGGAGTTTTCCTTCTTCTAAGCTTTTATATCAGACAGCGACAGTTTAAGAAACTAGGATTGTCAAGTGCTACCATGTTTGGTAACAGTTCTGTAAACTACTATTGTATGAATTGTGGAGCCAAACATAACCAAGTATCTTGTCCTCGCTGCGGCTCAAAAATGAAAAGAGTTGGAGCATAAATTTCTATATTTTTGAATTCATTTTAATAAATTTCTG
>DATFBJ010000151.1:0-4244 GCA_035253885.1 Nitrososphaeraceae archaeon | reverse complement strand
GGTCAGATAAGTCAGATAAGTCAGATAAGTCAGATAATGAAGAAGAAGAATCTATTAACTATTCGTGATCTGAGTCTCCTATTACGTTAGCCTCTTTTTTTCGATTCTTTTAAATCTTTATAAGAAACAGTGTTAAGTGTTTCTTTGATCTCATTATTTTCTTTAGCATCTATATCTTCTTGTCTTTTTCCAACAATATCATTATTTTTTTTAGTACTCATAATAATATATTTTAATAGTGTTATATTATTAGCAATCTTGACAATAACATTATTATACCATAGTTCCCTAAACAAAAACCATAAAACTATTGGAGTCATAGATGATAGAAAACTATGGCTTTAAATTACCTTTAAGTAACTTTGTCACTTGACATAGTTAATCAAAAAATAAAGACTATTATCACGATATATAACATTTGATGACTCTACCATTAGACTCCAAAAATAGATTTAATAAAAGTAATAAAAGATTACTTCCGCCAAATTGGAGTCAATTTGCTCAAGGCTGGGCTGGAGTAGGAATCATAGTAGGAATCTGGGCAGTAACTTTTGGAATTATTGCAAGTGGAATACTATCAATATGAGAATAAAATAACACAAGATTAAAAAAATCATTTCTTTATTTTTGTATTTTAATAATTGATAATTTGTTATTTATTTATTGAGATAATTAATTAATTTATTACTCTAGTGATATTATCTTACAAGTTTCAATAGATCGTATCCAACCATTAACCAAAAATAGCATTGGAAGATTTTGGATTGCAGATATAAAAATAAACAAAAAATTTTATATGGTTTTCGTATTTTAGTGGAAATTCGTTCCAAATACGTCATATCATAGCCTTCTAATAAATTGCTCCTATCTTATTACTTGAGGACTATGGCTTTTCTTCTATATCTTAGACAATTTGTTTCAAATTGTTATATACTTTGAAAGAGATATAAATAATACATCTTTAGGAGAGATGAAAATCTCAAATAATTGTGTATAGATGTTGATAATGAGTAAAATCATTGTCCAGCATCTATTAGTTCAATCTAGTATTATATTATAATTAATTGTAATATACAGTATGATTTAATTTACTGTGTATGATCCAAAATGAATCAGCCAATACGTTTATCTCTTTTTATTTTTCTTATTACTTTCTCTTAATGATCTTAATTATTAAATTGGAACCCCTGAGATTAACTAGGAGGTTCAAATCTCTCTCCCGGCGCTTATATTGGGAATTCTTTCGATAATCTATTAAGAAAACAAAAATATTATCTTCATAATTGTAAATAGTTGACTTATCTCAGATGATAGTAGCAGCAATAGCATAAACATAGAAAATTATACTACTGATGAATTTAATGTAGTATGACAAACAATTGAAACATTAACTAAATTACAGCGTCCATATATTAAAATGGCATTAAAAATAAATAGCATTAGAGAATTTAGAAAATGCAATTAATTTGTGGTTATAGAACTAGTAATTAATAAACTTTAACATTAAAGAATTTATAAAGGAAGGAAAATCAAAGTTCTTATTGATTATCCAATTTTTATTCTGATAAATTTTTTTGTGATATGACAAAAGTCGATATTTGTCATATCAAATAGTCTAAGGAGACCTTAGAAGATCTAAAACAAAGTTGGATAGGATATAATATTAGACAGTTGTTGGCCTAGAATTAAAGCCAAGATAAAAGAAAGCATTAGAAGAAATATCTATTAAAAAAAATGATAGTTGTATCTTTAATATTTTCTACTGAAATAAATTGCAGATGTCATCAAACTTACAACAAATTCTAGATGATTCGAGAGGTTTCCTAATAATAACTCTAAATTTGACAAGTTGAGCTCTTCTCTTAAATCTGTAGTCTTCTATGAACGAGGTTTATTGAACAAAAATATTCGTTAAATAATGACTGGATTGACTGTCTCTTTATGGCCATAAGATTCTTTAGGTTCAAAAACGATGAATTATTATGAATGATATTAGAAAGGCAATTTGTGTACTTTGTCATGTTTCTTTATCTCATATAAAAAAGAAGATAATCCTTATCAATTTAGATGTCCTTCATCATAAAATCAATCAATTAACTATGAGGTTATGGCCTATTCATCAGATTAAGAAAATATTATTGATGACGAACAAAACACTATAGAGTTGGAAGGATTAGAAGGAGTAAGCGGTACTAATCTTTTAGTCCTTGAAGATGAATTAGATTTTAATAAAGATATAGAGGAAGAAGAAGAGGATTAGCTTCCAATTCCAAAATACATAAAAATTCTGATACTATAGAAGTTATTGAATATCATGAAGAATAAATATCCATATATGACTTATGATGAGGAGGCTAAAGCAATCTATATCTATTTGAGAGAAACCAAACCCAAGAGAGATTTTACATCAATTCCATTTATAAATTACAAGAAAGGTAAATCTATGGACATATTTGTAGATATTGATATAGATGATAAAATAACTGGAATAGAAATATTATTACCACAAGACTATAATAAAAAAGAAAAATAGTTTTCACTTATTTTTCTACTTTTGTTATAAAATATATATTCTTCTTTCTAATCAACAAAATAGAAATGCATCTGAAGAACCTAATATTGTTTAAAAGGTAGAATAATTAGAACAACAACAAAAATACAAACATAATCTCCTACTATACTATTGGATTGCTTGATTCCATTAGACTACTATGTCTTTATTATTGTGAAGGAATTAGAGTTGGTTATCATATGCGATAGATTTTGATATGATTTTATATAGGACACTAATAAATTTAAATATTAATACATGTTTTTTAAGAATATTAAACTTGTAATTACATTCCAGATCATTAGCAATATGATCACTCATTATAATTACATTTAGTTTTGAATTTATTTCTAAGAGTTTTGTACTAAGCCATTCATATCAGGCATTTTGTCATCGATTATAACTAGTGAATATTTATGTGGCTTTTCCTTAATCTCTTCATATCTCAAAACTGGATCGGTGAAACTAGAAACATCATCATATCCACTCATCTTTAGAGCCTCACTATATATATTTAATAAATCTCTATCATCATCTACAATGGCTATTGAATTATTAAAAATCAGTATATAATTAAACATAAAAAATCTATTTAAGCATAAATTTCTATAATTTTTGAAAGTTTTATCTATACAATAATATTTAAAACATAACAATGACAACAAAATAGCAAGAGTAAGTTCGTTGAAGGCTCATATGCTCTATATATTCTTAGTCTAATTGTTCAGTCAATAGAAGACCAAACATAATTTTCCTTCTTTAAAAAATCTTGAATATAATTAAAATAAAGAAATAAAATTAGAAATTTATATAATTTTTCTGAAAATTCACTAGTTAGCAGAATTACCAAGATTGACTATGAAGTTCAAAACCCTGTGATGACATTTTAATAGTTTTCTAAATGTTTAAAAGATCAAATTGTATATTAATATTATGAAGATAGTCGTCATCCTAACCTTCATTGTGGTAATGGGAATTCTTTTTGGTCTTACACAACAAGTATTTGCTCAATTTTCTTCTTCTTCTCCTGCTGAACAAATGATGAGCCATATGAGATTTACTCACTCACAATTAGCAAATAATATCGAACAGGTTATGGAATTAGTCAAATCAAATAATACTTCAGAAGCCATCACTTTACTTGAAGGAATGGAGATTAGAATAAACCATATGAATACAATGTTTAATGATCTTGTTTGGGAGTTGTCCAATAAAGGCCATTAATAGTTACACAAAACTATAAAATACTATTTCTTATTTTCATTTTTTTGTTTTATATATTCTATTTTAAAAATATTTACATAATCAAATATTTTATTTTCATAGGAATAAAATAGGACTTAACATTAAAAATCTAAACCTATTATCATATGTTTTAATTGTAGTTTCCAATCTTTTATCATTGATACTACAATAAAAATGAAATATTCTATAAAAATTATAAATTTTTGAGGATAAAAATATTAATTTATAATATCTTTTTTATAATAAAATGGAAATAATTCCTAAAATAACTAAGAAAAGATATTTTCAATATCTTATAATTTAGTTAAGTGATAACTTTTATTAATGTAATATTTAAAATCTTTTTTTCCTGAATCCTTCTTTTTCTCTTCCCCTACTTCCTCTAAAAATTTTCCTTATTAATAGATAAAATGCTTGAGTTAAAATTATCATGAAAATTCGGTTTTTC
>DATFBJ010000150.1:0-2414 GCA_035253885.1 Nitrososphaeraceae archaeon | reverse complement strand
ATGTCTCATAATAAAAGAAGAGATATATTCAGCAAAATCATTGCTGGTTCTGCTCCTCCCCCTCCAAAAAAAAAGAAAACCAAATCGACCTGAACATACGGAACATTCGGAACATATAGAAGAGATTAGTTTATCCAGTATACAAGAAATTTTGGATAAAATTTTAAAGCAACAATCTGACCTGAACACGAAGGTTAACGAAATATTGGATCGTGTCATAAGGATTGAAGAAGATCGCATAGTTGATCAGGAATTTATAAATGTATTAAACCTTTTTAATTAAATTATTATTATGAATTAGCATATATTCATTAATTTAATCTTTTAATTTATAGAATGTGGTAGAAAATGTAGCGAAAAGATTATTTTCGCGCAATATCTATCCCAACAATAGCGAATTTAAAATCGCCGCGCAAGAGTACCTGGCCAAAAAACATGAAGATTTTTTTCAAAATTTTAGCGAATCTCGCTGGACCAGCTTTTATGGAAAACATATAAAACAATCAGTAAGTTTAGTAATAACATTTGATGGTACTTATTTACATTATATAATAAATATTTTTTATTTAAATAGCTAATAAAGAAGCATAGGAGCCTACGTGGAAGCCTCACGTCCCGAATTAAAGACGCATTATTTTCCATCTATGGGGAATTTCGTTTATCCCAAATTAATACAAGTGCGACCCCAAAGCAGATTAATGACTGGAAACAGTCAAGGAACGTAATTAGATGTTACAGAGAGTTATTTGATCCGATTGAGGTCAATGGTACTGAAACATATATAGGCCGTATTTTAGAAAGGGTGTGGCCAACCGGAAAAACACCAAACGTCCATGTCGCGTACGCAAT
The DNA here is from genome assembly GCA_035253885.1 of Nitrososphaeraceae archaeon. Classification (GTDB taxonomy): domain Archaea; phylum Thermoproteota; class Nitrososphaeria; order Nitrososphaerales; family Nitrososphaeraceae; genus TH1177. The sequence continues at coordinate 1,565 of DATFBJ010000150.1, read as the reverse complement.
TGGCGTTTGTGTTACGTTGCTCAACCCGAAAATTCATAATATTAAAATGTCCAAATCAAATTTAAAATCAAGGACAAAACGATATTTGGTAAGGTTGCGTAAGTTTGTGTAAATATACAAAGTATTATCAAATATTAATATATATAATATATACATATTTATTTATTTTAGCAAAAAATTTTAAATGGAGAAAAGTTTGTAATCTCCGAAAATGAAAGTGAAGTAGAAGATGATATGGACGTGGACGACGAGGAGGAGGAGGATGATGATAATGAAAGTGAAAATGAAAATAATTCACAGCCACCATCCCTTCATGAAACTCGACCACAACTACCATCTCTTCGCGAAAAACCACAACAACAATCCACTTCTACACTACCTCCTGCCGAAGAACACAAATAATCATAACCAACAAATTTACTTCTATTCCATTTTTCCTTTTTTCACCTTTCTTATCCATCATTTCCGTCCTCCTTTACCACTTCCTGCCGAAGAACACGAACAACCATAAGAAATTATATATAGTGAATTTACTTCTATTCCGGTTTACCTTTTTTTCGCCTTCCTTTTCTTTCCATCATCCATCCTCCTTCACCACTCTCTGCCGAAGAACACGAACAATCATAAGAAATTACTGTATATTTAGTGAATTTACTTCTATTTCATTTTCCTTTTTTTCGTCTTCTTTATCTTTTTTATCATATCCGTCTTCCTTCACCACTCCTTGCCAAAGAACACGAACAACCATAACCAACGAATTTACTTCTATTCCGTTTTTCCTTTTTTTCGCCTTCCTTTTTTTTCCATCATATCCTTTCTCCTTCACCACCATTATCGATTTTATTATTATTATTATTATTATTATTTTAATTTTTATTATTATTATTTTTATTTTTATTTTATTTTTATTATAATAAATATTCAAATAATTGAAATAATTGACATTTTTCGTAATGTCACGAAATATCTCATACATTACTTAATTTTTACATACTAAAAATTGCACGATATTTTAAAGTAATAAAGTGCTTGATTTCCTAAATGCACTACGGTACCGTAAACTTGTGAATGATTTTGACCGAAATGTTTCGAAAAGTTTACGATACTGTAAATCTTCAAATGATTTTGATCGTAATAGATTTTGACTGTAATATTTTATAAAGTTTACGGTACCATATATTATAAACCTGCGTAAGATTTTGACCGAAATATTTCGTAAAGTTTACAATATCGTAAACCTGCGAAACCTGCGAAAGATTTTGACCGTAATATTTTGTAAAGTTTACGATATCGTAAACCTGCGAAAGATTTTGACCGTAATATTTCGTAAAGTTTACGATATCGTAAACCTACGAAAGATTTTGACTGTAATATTTCGATAATTTACAGATTTTCATAAATCTATGCAAGTTTATGGTATAAACTTATGTAAATTTACAGAAATTCGTAAACTTATGGAATATTATGTCGCATTTAAATTCCTGATGAAGAGAATTACAACTCTTTAAATATATGAGAAATTGATCAACGAATTAGATCTACATAGTAGTACAAAATACAAATTA
>DATFBJ010000149.1:0-6046 GCA_035253885.1 Nitrososphaeraceae archaeon | reverse complement strand
GGGTAGGTATAACTAATAAGGAAGGTCTAATTATTAATGAAAAATATCGTAAAGATGTGAGTCCTCTCCTTACTGAAGAAGAGAACGAAGAATATGCCGCTAATGCAATTTCAAGACAAAGAACTAGAATAAAATTTGAACAAAAAATTGGGAAACTAATATATGCTTTTGGAAAATATGAAAAACTCAATAGAGCTACGATTCCTATAACTAGTAATTACTTTTTGCTCTTAAGTATGGATCCTTTAGATGTTAATTTCGATCAAATAATAATGGAAAAAATACTTCCTATAATTAATGAAAATAAGGAGCAATTTATACCAATATAGAGAACTTTTAGTTGTATATAGTCTAAAAAATTCAATAAGATAAAGAGAAATTAATAACTACTTTTAGTTCGATAATAATAATAGATATTATGTATAATACAATAATAATATATTTAAAAAGATATTTAATTTGTTCTCATATATTGTCATATAAATATTTATCATAATTGTAGTAAACAATAAATTGTTCAATTTTTAATATTATTAATACTTTAATAATATAATAACTCTTTGAAGTAATAACTTGTCTCTTCTAAATTGGCATTTTGTAATAAAGTTATAGAGTCAAATATGAAGAGTTAATTTAGCAATAACTAATTATACTACTTTTAATATTATGATTTTAGCATTAACAGTGGTAAGGCAAAAGATAATGATCATTGATGACGAAATTGATATTGCAAATTTATTCAAAGAAATTTTAATTAATGCTGGATATCTAGTTGAGGCTTTTACTGATCCTTTAAGAGCATTAGATGAATGCAAAACAAATCATGAAAAATACATTTTAATTATTTCAGACATTCGAATGCCTAAAATGTCAGGAATAGAATTGGTAAAACAAATATCTAGAATTGATAATGATATAAAAGTGATTCTAATGACCGCTTTTGACGTCAGAGGTGAAGAATTAAAAGAAATAAAAATCGAGAAATTTTTGAATAAACCAATTTATTCAAAGAAATTAGTTGATCTAGTTAAAATATCACTCTCAGAATAGTATAATTTATTGGTTTTGTATTTGCAATTATGATTTAATTTAATTTAAATTCTGATTCTAACATTTTATTTTTTAAATAGGAATCAATATTCCTTATAACAGTTGGATTCTTTTCAAGATATGCCTCCATTCTTTTGTCACTATACTTTATATTAGAATAATTTATTGTTATTTTTTGCGGATTATACTTATATTCGATAGTTATAAAGCCAGAAAGAATTCTTCCTTCACAGGGAAATTTTAATGCAATTAAGTCATAAAGTTTAATTGAATTAGATTGAAAATTAGCCTTTTTTTTATTATTATTTTTATTACTCTTAATATTAGATACCACCATTTTTGGTTGTTGTTTCATATCCTTTTCTTGATTTAAAGAATTATTATCATCTTTAAAACAAATTGCATCGAATGGCATAATCAATAGTATATAATCAAATAAACTATTTAACAAATAGGATTAATTTTTATTATAGCAAAAATAATAGTAATAATGCTTAATGTTATTTACTATATGTTCTGTTGGGCAATTCAATTAAAAAATGATTATAAACTTATTCTTTTGTTAAATATTGTTATACTTAAAAAACAATATTATAATGATATTTTTAATACCATTATTTATTATATTTCTCTAATCTAATAGAAGTAACATTTTTCCCAAATATTCCTTTGATACACGAGAGAATAATTTCTGCAATCCATCTTAGCTCAAGGTTGCCATTATCTTCCAATTCTTGTAAATTCTTTTTTTGGATTTTCAGCATCATATTTCACAGAAATAATTGGTCTTACTACCTCTAGAATTCTTTTTAATCTTTATTGTCTGTGTTATATCTTTGATAAAAATTAAAAATTATTGTTACTGTCAATATAGCAACATCAATAATCTCAATATTATATATTATCTTGTTATTTTTTATTATAATATTATTTACTAATTTAAACAGTATTTTCATATTATATACTTATTAATAGGTTACTAGATAAGATAAAATCTCTCTTCTTTTTTATATCAATTATTATAAATGAATTGGATATGCAAATTTCTATATTCTTTGTCCTTATTCATCTTTTCTTGTTCGTTACCCTCAAATTAGCAATAATATCAAAATTAAGTATACTTCTGTTTCTAATAGATTCATTGTATTTCTTCTAATTTCTCATATAATATGACTAAGTAAACTAAATATATTAGATTGAGAATTTGCAACACAGAAATTAATAAAACATCTGCCAATATAGAGGTTTCAGGTTATTATAATTTTCTATTTTATCTATAGAAATTTTTCTTTTGAATAATATTAGTCTCATATTAAAAAGGATAAAATACTTTTAATGCATCTTTTTTAATAATACTTAATCTAAAACTTGACTGTTACCTGTAATCTAATGTTCAAACAGTTAAATTTTATATTGTATAGCATTATTTATGGAAACAGATAAAAATAAGGTAATTGTTGAAGATTGGCAATCCATAGTTAATAAACCTGTTTACTCTAGCAATGGTAAGGATATTGGAGTTGTTCGTTCTGTACAACCAGAATCTTTTATCTCTTCCTTTGGGCCAGTAACGCCTGATAAATATCTTATACCAAAATCCTCAATTCAAACTATAAAAAATGGAATAATTTATATAAATGAAGATTATGATTATGTAGAAAAGAATTTTAAATATGAATAAGAGGTAATTTTTAATGGAAAATGAAAAAGTTATTAATTCATCCTCATCTTCTAATGATGATACACCGGCGACAGAACAACTTAAAACTTCTTATCAGAAATTCTTAAATGATGCAGCTAAATTATTTCCAAAAGTTGATCAAAAATTCTTATTAGATGTGTTGTATTTTGAAACTAGTTACAAGGATTGGGAGGGAAGTGTTTTACTTAGGATAGTATATGATTCAAAAGCTAATGTAGATACAGAACAAAAGAAAGAGATAATATACCAAAGATTTCAAAAGATGCCAGAGTATATCGTAGAAGATCGATCATTGAGAGTTAAAGTTATGAGAATGTATGTTAAGGAATTAGAAAAATTATTAAAAAGTGATAAAGATATTGTATTTCTTTATGGATCAGCTACATTAGCTCCTACGGATTCTTATTCAGATACAGCTTAAATAATTTTTTCAATTAATTTTTATTTATTCTTAAAATATTATTGTCCTTTTTATTAGTTTATAAAATTAATAGAGATACAAAGAGATTTTAAATATATGGATATCAATTTAATATAAATAATTAAAATATTTTAATTCGATAATTTTACTAATAGAAAAATTAGTCTTTATAAGTTCCTATTAAGTTCATCTTATTTTTGCAACAAATGATACCTCTTTTTTAAGTTTATAGCAAAACTAAATTCTTAATCAATACTTTATTTATTCTTAATCATAATTCAATTAATAAAAAAAGTTTCAATATAAACCTAATAAATGAAGTATATATTTAAAAATAAATAATCAGGCTCTTAATGATTGAAATATTTAAATATGTTCCAAGATTAGCTATAAAAAGTATATCTTATTAGAAGTCATTGATATATTTAATTAATTCTATAAAAAAATAAATAAATCTAGATGGATTAAAATGATGGACTATGGCTAATCTATAATAATTTTCTTACTAATACAGGTCTTTAAAATATATAACTACTATATATAATAATGATCAATACCAGATAATGACAAATAGTAATAGTGATGATAGGGAATTTGAAGAAGGTGCAGCCGGAACTCAAAAGAATCGAAAAAATGATCCACTAAAAGAATATTCTGAAAAAGAACCAATGACACCTGCAAAAATAAAGGAACATGAGCCAACAGCAGTAAAAAGAGATGCCCAGGGTAATGAAATAGTAGAACCTGGTCAAACTGGTACAAATACGGAAGAAGCAAAAGAAGAGTATAGAAAAAAAGGAATGACAAAAGTTTCAGAAGATAAATAAATTTTTTTATTTTTTTAATATCAATTCATAAAAAATAGTTTCAATTTTAACTATTTAATATATTTTTAATATCTTGATTAATTAAATTATACTTAATAATGCCATTTAGAAAAAAGTTGATTATAATTAAAAAGACAAGGATTAAGATAAAATATTAATTTTTTTAAGAAATAGATCATTTATATAGCAAAAGATAAAACAAATGGCAAAGATAGCAATTTTTTATAATTAAGATTTAATAAATTCCACTATCAACTATAGTTGAATGTATCAACTTTTAACTTTTAGAATAATAATTCATTAATGGTAGAAGAGGAAGTAAAATTTAAAAAAATAAAATAAAGATAACTTTGACTTTATTAAGAATTAAGAAGCATTTCCATTTCTTCTTTAGTAGGTTCACTTTCTCTCTCAAACTTACTAGAAGCAAGCATTGCAGAAAGGTTTAACCATAACGTACTACCGTCATATTTGATAATGTATTTCTTTGGAATGTAATAGATATGAACTTTGACTACTCCTTCTCTAACTACAATAAATTCATCTCCAACTTTATCAACATCTCCAAGATCGACATTATCACTTGTCCTTACATGTTTATGAATTACTTCTTCCCATGGAATCTTTAATTCACTATCCATCGAAGGAGTTTGTATCTCTAAACCTGGCTCTTTTGCCATAAACGGAATAAGCTGATAATCTTTATCTTTTTCTATATCTTGTATTTCTGATTCGAGAGGCGGGGAATCTCTTTCATATTTTTGCTTTATTTGCTCTTTGTCTAATGATGAATAAACAGTATCACCGTCATATTCATGTAAATATTTTTTTGGTACAAAATAATGTTTTTTGCTAATTACACCATCTTCTACTTCAACAAAATAATCTCCTACACTTTTTATTTTACCTAATTCTTCTTTGTCTGATGTTTTTACTTCCTTATCTATAACCTGGTCCCAACTCATTTTTGCTCCTTCACCCATTAATGAAGATTCTTTCCTATCGTCACCACCTCCTGATGAATATTGTGGAATACCTTTTTCAAAATCAGGATATTTTGAATTTATTGATTCTTTTCTTTTTTTATAATTTTCATCAGTTAGCATTGCATCAGATGGATTAGGTTGATTGAACTTATCTTTTATTTCATCTTTAGTTAAAGATAGAATTATGTCGTCATCTTCATATCCTTCAACAAAATATTTAGGAACAAAATAACGATCTTTGTCCACTAGTCCTTTTTCTATTTGTATATAATCTTGAGAAATATCTTTAATTTTCCCTATTTCTTTATTATCTATAGACTTGGCAGTTTTATCTAATGCCTCATCCCATGAAAGACCAACTGTCAATTTTCTCAAAAGTAAATTATACAACATATAATTTATTAGTTTATTATTAAGTTAATAGAATGGAAACAAATCATGTATTCTTTATATTTCATGTTGATCAAATAAATATAATATGGAGAATGATGGAAGTATTTCTGGTCCTTCAATTTTATGGGGTGAAATGAAGGATAAAAAAGTTAAATCTGTTGATGGAGAAACATTAGGGAAAATAGAAAAAATATCACAAAATCACATTATGATTGAAGAAGGGTTTATTAAAAAGAAAAAATTTTGGTTACCTAAATTTTTAGCAGATGTATATGATGGGAAAGCTTTATGGTTAGATATTAAGAAAGAGGAGATCAAACAAAGATATTATTATGATGAAGAGCCAACGGAGTCTCAATATGATTTAGATAGAAGTGAATTTAATACTAAATATGGTAAAAATAAAACCACCTCTTCAAATGAAAAAATTCGTTTAAAAGAAGATGCAGAAGTAAAATCGAAATCCAAAAAAGGATATAAAAATATACGAGATCTTAAATAATTTAGTATATTATTATATTATATTTATATTATAATTTTAATTAGGATCAATTAAAAAATTTAGTCTTTTATATAAGTTTAATTTAATAATATGGAACTATTTTTGTTGAAATATTTTTTTATTGTTAAAATGATTATGTTTATTTAAATATCCCCCTTCCTGATA